>JBEKPQ010000121.1:0-10950 GCA_049520575.1 Thermodesulfobacteriota bacterium
TTTCGATCGTGGACTCATAATTTTTCCTCCTACCGGACACTTCCTTCCGGTAACATTAATTATGAGTCAACGATCCTTTTAGTTTAACCCCCTTGGTAACATTTAATATGATTCAATTCGGACGGGGTATTTTTTCTTGACATTGCCGTATTATTGATTATAATTTTAAGATTAAACATATTTCCCCGGATTTCATGATCATGAGCTTGATGCCAGAAATCGAAGAACAATTCAAGACAGCCTTAAAGAACCAAGACAAACTCAGGCTTTCAGCCTTGCGGATGCTTCGAGCGGCGTTGAAAAATAAAGAAATCGAGCGACGCGGGAAACTGGAAGATCCCGAAATCCTCTCTGTTATTAAGGGATTAATAAGACAGGGGAAAGAGGCCATTGATCAGTTTGAAAAAGGCGGGCGGCTGGATCTGTCGGAAAAGGAGAAGACCGAAATAGAAATCTTTTCTGGATTCCTTCCTGCCCAAGCTACGCCTTTAGAGATGAATGAGGTTATCGATCAAATCATCCTGGATCTCAAGGCCGGCGGGATAAAAGATATGGGCAAGGTGATGAAAGCGGCCGTAGCCCGGTTGGCCGGTCGAGCAGAAGGGCAAACGATTCAGTCTATTGTCAAACAAAAACTTTCCTCCGTTTAGGAGAAAAAATCCTTCCTTAAGAGTTGAAGATTCCCTGCCCGCTATCGGCGGCCGGGGAATCTTCATTTTGCTGGAACCAAGCCAATGACTGTGACTTCTTTTTTCCCTGAATCGTTTATTGCCCAGATCAAAGATGCCGTTAACCTGGTAGGCGTTATTTCTGAGGTTGTCGCTTTAAAAAAGACCGGGCGAAATTTTCAAGGCTTATGCCCTTTCCATCCGGAGAAGACCCCTTCCTTCATGGTTAATGAAGAGAAACAGATTTTCCACTGTTTCGGCTGTGGGCTCGGAGGTAATGTCTTTACCTTTTTCATGCAGTATCACCATCTGACCTTCCCCGAAGCCGTGAGCGAACTGGCCGAGCGGCTGGGGATCTCCTTGCCCAAGACCGCCTTGAGACGTACGTCCGAGGCCGGGCAAAGTATTAAAGAAGAGTTGCGGGGCCTCCATACTCAGGCGGCTGAATTTTACCATCATCTTTTAATGAAAGAAAAAATCGGCCAAAAAGGCAGGGACTATCTGAAATTCCGAAAGATGAACAGTAAGTTGGCCGAGGAATTTTTCCTGGGTTATTCTCCGGAAGGATGGGATCGGCTGGCCTCTTTCTTGAACCAGAAAAAAATCCCCATTTCCCTTTTGGAACAGTCGGGTTTGGTCATCAAAAAAGAGAAGGGCGGTCATTATGATCGATTCAGAAACCGGCTCATCTTCCCAATTTGTGATGAACAGAAAAGGATCATCGGGTTTGGGGGCCGGGCCTTGGGCGAGGAAACCCCCAAGTATCTGAATTCTCCCGAATCGGCAATCTTTAATAAAGGACGTGTCCTTTACGGACTGCCGCAGGCGGCCTCCACGATTCGCCGGCTTAATCAAGCGGTAATCGTAGAAGGTTATTTTGATCTTTTATCTTTACACCTGCATGGATTTAAGCAGGCCGTAGCCACCCTGGGAACCGCCTTGGGATCTTTTCAGATTCGAAAATTAAAGGGAATGGCTGAGGATCTGATCCTTCTTTTTGACGGAGATCTCCCAGGTATCCAAGCGGCCTTGAGGAGCGTCACTCTTTTTCTACAGGAAGGAGTTTCAGCCAGGATCAAGGTCCTGCCCCCCAATACCGATCCGGACAGTTACCTCTTTCAGGTAGGGCCGGAACGATTTACTGACGACCTCGAACAGGCCGAGCCCATGATGACCTTCTTTTTTAATCAGCAAATGAAAGAGGTCAGACCCCAGGTCCAGGATCAAGCCCGAATGGTGGCGCGTTTGGTGCCTCATTTGAAGGCCCTGAATTCGGAGGTTGAACGGGCTTATTATGTCGGTCTGGTGAGTGACAAATTAAAGGTTCCGGAATCGGTCCTCTGGAGATCCTTGAAGGTTTCGAAGAGGCCGCAAAAAGGTTCTGACCGGGTTCAAAATCCAGTAAAGACGGAACAGGTCCCTGGGCTGGAGTGGCATATGATAGAGGCTATCATGCGGATCCCTCAGGCCGCCCATTTACTTTTGAATGAAGATCGGGGGGATTGTTTTGAATCGCCGGAGGCCAGAGCCATTTATGAAACCATTAAAGCAACTTATCAACAAGAGGGTGAAGTTAATCCTGGTCTTTTGCTCAATCAACTCGAAGATCAGGTTTTGAAAAACCGGATTACAGCCCTGGCCATCCAGGCCTTTGTGGATCAAAAAGACGAAGAAGTCTTTTTATCCGACCTGATCAAACGGATTCATTTAAGGCAGTTACAACAGCAAGAAAAGGCCCTTTACCGGGAAATCCGATCCAAGGAAAAGTCAGGGATTACCGAAGAGTTGAGGTCCCTGTTGGTTTTGAAAAAAGACTTACTCCAAAGGAGAAAAGAAATCCTTGTCTCCTCAAAAGGATAAAGGAGAACCTATGGCCAAAGACAGCACTATGGATGAACTCAATAAAATGATTTCCCTGACCAAAGAAAAGGAGTTTCTGGATCTGGAGGAGACCGAAGAAACCCTTCCACCCGAACTGGTCGGGAGCGAACAGATCGACGATATGATCTATCTGTTTGACGAAACGGATATTCAGGTTTTAGAAGGGGCACCTCGAATCAGTGCCAAAGAGAAGACCGACGATGATCATGTTGAAGAAGAAGAAGAAGAACTGAAATGGGGGCCGGAGATTGGTATTAAAATCAACGATCCGGTCAAGATGTATCTCAAGGAAATGGGATTTTATTCCTTGCTTACCCGCGAGGGCGAGGTCGAGATCGCCAAAAGAATCGAAGAAGGGAAACACGAAATTATTGACGCCCTGCTGGAATCGCCGGTGGGGATCAAGGAAATTCTTTTACTGGGCGAGAAGTTTCAACAAGGGGTGATTAAACTCAGAGAAATTGTTCGAGACATGGATGATGAGGATCCCTTTGTTGAAACCGAAGCCCATCGAAAAAAGGTCCTTCAGCTTTTTGCTGAGGTGGCAGAACGTTATGAGAAGAACAGAAAACTTCAAGAGAAACAAAGTCATGATCTCCAGCTTCCCCGTAAAAAGAAGATTCGCGATAAAATTGAAGATAATAAATTGTTGATCGTTGAACGGCTTAAAGAGCTTCGTTTGGATAAGCGGCAGATCGATCGTATCATCAATAAACTAAAGGGATTCATTGATCGCATTGAAAAGGGGGAAAAAGAGGTTGAAGATTGTGCCAGGAAAACTCATCTCGTTTTGCAGGATTTAAAAAAGGCCCTTCGCAAGTTAAAGAAGGACGGCCAGGCCAGGTCTCTGACCCGCCAAACCGGTCTTCATAAAGATAGTCTGTTGGAGATCGACAAGAAGATTCGAAACGGAGAGCGGAAGATACGAAGGGTTGAGCAGGAATCCAAGATGACTTCCAAAGCCCTCAAGCGAATTATCAAACAAGTGGATGAAGGAGAAATCAAGGCCCGGGATGCCAAGGCCGAATTAATAGAGGCTAACCTGCGGTTGGTAGTCAGCATTGCTAAAAAATATACCAACCGGGGTCTACAATTTTTGGACTTGATCCAGGAAGGGAATATCGGGTTGATGAAGGCCGTTGATAAATTCGAGTATCAACGGGGTTATAAATTCAGTACGTATGCTACCTGGTGGGTCCGGCAGGCCATTACCCGGGCCATTGCCGATCAGGCCCGCACCATCCGCATTCCGGTTCACATGATCGAAACCATCAATAAATTGATACGGACGGCGCGATATCTAGTCCAGGAATTGGGGCGGGAACCAACGCCCGAGGAAATCGCCGATCGTATGGAGTTTCCTCTGGACAAGGTTCGAAAGGTCTTGAAGATCGCTAAAGAACCTATTTCTCTGGAGACCCCGATCGGGGAGGAGGAAGACAGTCACCTTCGGGATTTTATCGAAGATAAAAAGATTTTATCTCCTTCCGAGGCCGTGATTCGATTGAATCTGTCCGAGCAGACTCAGCGGGTTTTGTCCACCTTGACTCCGCGGGAGGAAAAAGTCCTGCGCATGCGCTTTGGAATCGGGGAGAGGGCCGACCATACTCTCGAAGAAGTAGGCCGCGACTTTGATGTCACCCGTGAGCGGATACGGCAGATTGAGGCCAAGGCCCTAAGGAAATTACGTCACCCCAGCCGAAGCAAACGATTGAAGTCCTTTGTGGAGTAGCGGGTTATTTTTAATCCTTTGTTTTGATATGAGGTGCGAAATCTAAGCACGAAGAACGAATCAGGCAAATCAAATTCAAAACAAATCTAATTTGTTTCTTCCGTCGCGACATGAAGGATTTCGAAATTTGAATTTAATGGAAACCGGTTTTGTTGTTCTGGGTTGACATCTGTTTATTAATCCAATATAGTTTATTTCTTTCTTGTCACAAACAGGTACGGGCCCATAGCTCAGTTGGAAGAGCCACCGGCTCATAACCGGAAGGTCCCTGGTTCGAGGCCAGGTGGGCCCACCAGATCAACTGCTCAGGCTGAAGGTATGCCTTGTTATTATGAGACTTAAAAAGGTTGTAACAATCAAACTCCCCATGGTTGGAGGTGAAAAAAGGGTGCACCCGAAGGGACTGCACCCTTTTTTTGTTAATAATGCCGGTTAAGGTCAGGGAAATTCAAAAATGGATGGAGGCCCGTTTCCCGGTGAGTTGGGCCGAAGATTGGGATCGTATTGGGCTACAATTGGGTGATCCCGAACAACAAGTTAAGCGAATCGGAATCTCTTTGGAGGCCACACCCCATTCTGTTGCCTGGGCCGTTCAAAATGATCTGCACTTGATGATCTGCCACCACCCCCTTTTTTTCCAACCCGTCGATTCCCTAAAGAGCAATCAAGAACCTGGCCGGACCGCTTTACAGATGGCCAAAGCAGAAATTGCCCTTCTGGCAGCTCATACCAATCTGGATGCTGCGCCGGATGGGGTCAGCACGGCCTTGGCCCTTCGCTTGGGTTTAGGCAGCCTCGTCCCTCTTGAAAAGCGTACTCATGATTTGGTTAAGCTGGTCGTTTTTGTCCCCTCAGGTTACGAAGAAAAAATGACTCGCGCCTTGGATGATGCTGAAGCGGGCCAAATAGGTTCATACCGTTTATGTACCTTTAAAGCTCGGGGAGAGGGGACTTTTATTCCGCAAGCGGGCAGTCATCCTTTTGTCGGAGAAATCGGCCGAATCGAACGGGTATCGGAATGGCGTTTGGAAGTTTTGACCCGGAGAGTTTATGTAGATGATCTGGTGGAGAAGATTCGCCAGGCCCATCCTTATGAGGAGATGGCTTATGATGTCTATCCGGTCGAAAACCCTTCGGACGATGTGGGCCTGGGCAGGTTGGGATATTTTGATCCTGCCATTTCCTGGGAGACCTTAATCCATCGTTTAAAACAGGAGGTAGAGGCCCCTTCCGTGCGGGTCAGTGGACCGATTCCCGAAACCATTCAAAAGGCAGCCGTTTGTGGAGGGTCGGGAAGTAAAATGATTTCAGAGGCCATTGCGGCAGGGGCGCAGGTTTTTATCTGTGGAGAGATCGGGTATCACCCGACGGTTTCTCATCAGGGGCAGGCATTGACGCTGGTGGAGATCGGTCATTATCCATCGGAAAAATGGGTGATCCCAGTGTTGGCGCATGCTTTAAGGGAAGCAAACCAGGCTGAGGATTGGGGGATCGAGGTCCTTGAGGATAGGCAACCAGGTGATCCGTGTGTGTACTATTTTTAAACAGGGTTGAAGGATTAATCAAGGCCTCAAGTGAAAAGCTTTGAAACCTTAAAAACGTAACCCTTGAATCCTATTTAAGTTAATTTTGGAGAAACGATGAGAGAACAATTAACCTATTTGATCCAATTGCAGCAATTAGATAAATCCATTCAGCATCTGCTTTTAACATCAGAAGAAAATCCAAAGAAAATAAAACAAGTCGATCTAGAAATCGAACAAGTCCAGGAAACCTTTCAGACTTTTATCCGGGAAATGGAAGACTTAAAAAAACAAAGAAAAACACTGGAGCGGGAAATTGAAGAATATGATCAAAAGATCAAAAAGAGCCAGGTCAAATTGATGGAAGTTAAAACCAACAAGGAATATAAGGCGATGCTGACCGAGACCGATGAATTAAAAAAGGGCAAGACCGGCAAGGAAGATCTTTTGTTGGAATTCCTGGAAAAGCTGGAAGAAGGTATTCAGAAAGAAAAAGCCTTAAAAAAAACCGTTGAAGCAAAAATAGCTGAGGGAAAACTGAATAAAGAACAGTTGGAAAAAGAACGCCGGGAATCGGAGAAAGAACTCTTGGAACTGAATCAAAAGAGGAACGAGATAGTCTCCCGGGTGGATTCCACTCTTTTAAAACAATATGAATTTTTAAAAGAGCGATTAAGGGGGGTGGCCGTAGCGAAAGTCAAGGATGCGACCTGTTTGGGTTGTCATATGCATATCCCGCCTCAGCTGTTTAATGAACTGCATCGAGGGGATCGAATTATCACTTGTCCCAGTTGTCTTCGAATTCTTCACCTGGCAAAGCCGATCGGAAACAAAGAGGACTAATTTTTGCCGACGAAAAAGAATAAAACCAATCCCGTGGTCTGGCAACTTTTTACCGATGGGGCTTCCAAAGGAAATCCTGGTCCGGCCGGGGCCGGGTGGGTGTTGACCAGCGATCAACATTCCGATTCGTTTAAAGAATGTAAATTTTTAGGACAGGCCACCAATAACGAGGCCGAATATCAGGCCCTGATCCTGGGACTTCAACAGGCCCTGTACTGTGGTGTTCAAGTCATCCGGATCTATATGGATTCAGAACTTTTGGTTCGGCAATTAAACGGGGCTTACCGAGTTAAGAATCAAAGAATAAAAATTTATTTTTATCAAGTTCGAGATCTTTTGTTGAAATTTTCGAAATATGATATAATCCATATACCAAGAGAAGAGAATCGGGAAGCGGATCAGATGGCCAACGAGGCCATCTTAAGAAGCGGATCGAATGGCCAATGAGGCTATCAAGGATCAAGGGAAAATAAAATCAGCCTGACGCTTGATGCTGGATACTGGATACTTGATACTGGATGCCGGTAAAATCCTTTATCAAAGTTGGGTGGAAGGCAGTTTCCAATCCGGTAACCCGTATCGCTTTTGTCTTTATCCAGTATCCAGAATCCAGTATCTTTTGGATATAACACCTGCGCTCCCAATTTTAAATGTTCAGAAGGAAGAGGACTTTATTCCAAATATCTTTGATTGGTTTAAGTGGAAGTGGATTAAATGATCGCTCGTCATGCCTGCGGTATGGCGGGAGGAAAGTCCGAGCTCCAAAGGGCAGGATGCTGGGTAACGCCCAGTCTCGGTGACGAGAAGGAAAGTGCCACAGAAAAGATACCGCTACGCCGTGGGCGTAGTAAGGGTGAAATGGCGGGGTAAGAGCCCACCAGTATTCCGGGTGACCGGGGTAGCTTGGTAAACCCCATCTGGAGCAAGACCAAATAGGAGGGTGAAAGGGGTGGCCCGCCCCATACCCTCGGGTTGGTCGCTTGAGGCCGGGAGCAATCCCGATCCTTAGATGAATGATCATTGTCTGCGCCTAGCGGCGGGGAAACAGAACTCGGCTTACAATCCACTTTCATATTAAAAAATAGGATTCAAGGATTCCAGGGTTCAAGGATTTTACCTTCCATGCCTTCCCATTGAATCCTTGAATCCTTAATTTGAAAAGGTTACATGAAAACCATCGCCTTGATTACCGCGGCCGGCAAAGGCCAGCGCATGCAATCTTCGACCCCCAAACAATACCTCTGTTTGGGCGGCAAGCCGATTTTGGCCCAGACCCTGCAGGTTTTTGAAGAGTGTACGGCTATAGACGGGATCTATATCATTGTTCCCGAAGACCATATGGATACGGTTCAAACGGATATTGTTGAAAAGTATCAGTTTAAAAAGGTCTTTAAATTGGTCCAGGGTGGAAAGATCCGTCAACAGTCGGTCTGGAACGGTCTTAAGGCCATTCGTTCCGAATGTTCAATCGTCGTCGTCCATGACGGAGTTCGTCCTTTTATCAGTCAACAGCTGATCGCCCAAGGAATTGAAGAAGCTCAAAAAAACGGGGCGGCCGTAGTGGCCGTTTTGCCCAGGGATACGGTCAAAAGAGCGACGAACGGGGAAAAGGTTCAGACCCTACCCCGGGAAGAAATCTGGCTGGCTCAAACTCCTCAAACCTTTCAATTCCCTCTGCTTATGAAGGCCTATCAAGAGGCCCAACAAAACGACATCCAAGGTACGGACGACGCCTATTTAGTGGAACGGATAGGACACCCGATCACCCTGATTATGGGCGATTACACCAATATTAAAATTACCACTCCGGAGGATTTGGCCTTGGCCGAGGCCCTCTTTGCCAGCATGAAAAAAGAAAAATGATGCCAGATTTCCGTATGGGCCTGGGATATGATGTCCATCGTTTAGTCCCGGGAAGACCCTTGATTTTAGGCGGGGTTGAGATTCCCTT
Source organism: Thermodesulfobacteriota bacterium (assembly GCA_049520575.1). Taxonomy (GTDB): domain Bacteria; phylum Desulfobacterota; class RBG-13-43-22; order RBG-13-43-22; family RBG-13-43-22; genus RBG-13-43-22. The sequence goes on from JBEKPQ010000121.1 coordinate 8,599, forward strand.
TCATCAAGGCCTGACCGGTCACTCGGATGCCGATGCCTTAAGCCATGCCCTTGGGGACGCCCTCTTAGGGGCTGCGGCTCTTGGGGACTTGGGCCGTCTTTTCCCGGATTCTGATCCTCAGTATAAAGGGATCTGTAGTTTGCGGCTTCTGGAGAGCATTGGTGTCCTGATCCAACAAAAAGGATATAAGATCGGAAACGTGGATAGCACGGTGGTGGCCCAAGAGCCCAAGTTAGCGCCCTATATTAAAAAGATGCAGGCTGTTTTAGCGGCAACATTGAAAGTTTCTGTTGAACAGATCAGTGTCAAAGCCACGACTGAGGAAGGACTGGGTTTTACCGGCCGCCAGGAAGGGATTGCGGCTTATGCCGTGGCCCTTTTGGTCAAAGAAGAATAAGGCTGGATCAAACTGCCGATATTGGATACTGGATACTGGATACTGGATACTGGTTGCTTGATACTGGATTGACTTTATCCAGAATCGAGTATCGCTTTTCGTTTTTATCCAGAATCAAGAAATGAATTAGACATTGGAGCCTTATTGAAATGTCCCTTCGTATCTATAATTCCCAATCCAAACAAAAAGAACTTTTTGTCCCTTTGAATCCTCCAAAAGTGGGTATCTATGTCTGCGGGGTTACGGTTTATGACAGCTGTCATATCGGCCATGCCAGGTCCATGGTTGTTTTTGACGTTATGGTTCGATATTTGCGGTTAAAGGGTTTTCAGGTAACCTATGTGCGCAATTTTACCGACATCGACGATAAAATCATTAATCGGGCCCAAGAGGAAAAAGAAGATCCCAAAACGCTGGCCGATAAGTTTATCAAAGAATTTGAAGATGACATGAAGGCTTTGGGGGTGTTGAGTCCGGACGTCGAACCCAGAGCGACCTTGCATATGAAAGAAATCACCAGCCTGGTTCAGAAGCTCATTGATCAAAATGTGGCCTATGTCGTAGATGGCGATGTCTACTTCGCCGTAGAAAAGTTTCCGGCTTATGGGGCCCTTTCCAACCGAAGCCTGGAGGAGATGCAGGCCGGGGCCAGGATCGAGGTGGATCCTCGTAAACACCATCCCATGGACTTTGCCCTGTGGAAAAAAGGAAAACCCGGTGAACCGGTTTGGGACAGTCCTTGGGGACCGGGGCGGCCGGGCTGGCATATCGAATGCTCGGCCATGAGTTCCTGTTACCTGGGGGAGACTTTTGATATTCATGGGGGCGGGAAGGATCTCATCTTTCCGCATCATGAAAACGAGCTGGCTCAATCCATGGCCGTTTCAGGAAAACCCTTGGCCCGCTATTGGGTCCACAACGGTTTTGTGACCATTCAGGGGGAGAAGATGTCCAAGTCCCTGGGTAATTTTTTGACTATCCAGGAAATGGTCCGTCGATTCCATCCGGAAGCGATAAGATTATTATTATTTTCCCGCCAGTATCGCACTCCGTTGGATTATTCAGATCAGGCCATGCAGGAAGCCCAAATGGGTCTTCACCGACTTTATACCCTGCTCAAGGATTTGGAACATCCGGAAGACCGCCTGCAGATGAAAGGCCATCAAGCCCTGACCCCGGAATTGGTTCAGGAAACCAAAGACGCAGTCAATCGATTCAAGGAAAATTTTGAAGGGGCCATGGAAGACGATTTTAATACCGCCCAGGCCATCGGGCACATGTATGAACTGGCCAGGCAGCTCAACCGTATGATGGATACGGTGCGTCCAAAGGAAATAAAAAGTCTTGCAGATCAATTTGAACGGGCCGCCGGTCTGTTCAAACAATACGGCCAGATCCTGGGGATCCTGATCCTGCCGCCTCAAGCCTTTTTAGAACAGGAACAAGCAAGGCTTTTGGAAAAGAAAGGTTTGTCGGCCGAAGCCATTGAGAGGCTTATTGCCGAACGGAACCAGGCCCGGCATGAAAAGGATTGGGTCAAAGCCGATGACCTGCGAGAACAACTTATAGGAATGAATATCCTTATTCAAGATTCTCCCCGGGGGACCATCTGGCAGATTGAGGAATAAAATGAGCCTGTTTTTTTCTTCAAGGGAAAGGGATTTGAGTTGCTTGTAATGAGAAAACCGGCGGGAGGCTGAAAGCTCAAATGACCTGCATAATATTTAATCAGACAGGCGGTCTCAAAATATAACTCGTAGCTGGCACTTACACCTACTACTGTTTTAAGAAGAAAGACCAGAAAGTTAACGATTACTGTTTGAACTGTACAATCCGCCCATGGTCAGATGATATGGGTCGAAGAGTATTTCCATAGATGGTAAGGTTATAAAGGCTTCTTCATTTTCCTTTTGAAGAAGTCTCCGGGCGACGTTACTATAAAAAAGCCGCCATAG
>JBEKPQ010000122.1:0-10756 GCA_049520575.1 Thermodesulfobacteriota bacterium
AAGACAGAAGCACTGTTTTGTCAAGTTATTTCATATAATTATATTACTTCGATATGTTGTTTACCAAAACACCCTTTTCAAATACGCAGGATTTTGATAGGGTTTTTCAACAGACCCACAGTCCCAAGTTTCATCCCGGTCAATGGATGAAAATTTATTGTGAAATAGATAAAGTTTCATTATTATTTTGAGGCGGATCAACCCAATAGTATTTTAAGTCCAATCACATTATTGACAGTAAATAGGGTCATACAACGTGTGGCCCAAAACGGGGCCGCCGTTAAAGTAACCTGGGGGAAGGAAGGGAAAAATGAATGAAATCTTGAAACCAAATTCTTTATTGGATATGGTGGATTATCAAAAGGGTGCCGTTGTCAGCAAAACTATCGTCGAAAAGAAGGCAGGAACGGTCACTTTATTTTCTTTTGACCAGGGGCAGCGTTTAAGCGAACATACCGCCCCTTTTGATGCCTTAGTTCAAGTTCTTGAAGGTGCGGTGGAGATTAAGATTTCCGGAAAGCCGTTTCAACTGAAACAGGGTGAGGTGATTATTATGTCTGCCAACGAACCTCATGCTTTAAAAGCTGTTGAAAAATTTAAAATGTTATTAACCATGATCAAATCATAAAAATAAATTTATTTCAAATTCACCACTTGATTCGCCATTTCTGTATCTATCTTTTAGGGCAGAAGAAAGCGTAAGAGGCACGAAAAGCCTGACAAAGAATAGGAGGGCAAGATGAAAACAATAACCTGGCTATATATTTTAAATGCCACGCTACTGCTATTACATGAAATTGAATCTGCCTATGAAAAGGAGTGGGAGATATTAAAACTTCCCGGCCAAATAACTGGATTTTTAATTTTGCACGTTCCGATTATTATTCTCGTTTTTTATGGATTGATAGAAATTGAAAAAAACACTGTTGTCGGATTGATATTTGGTATAATCCTGGGAATTGGAGGGATTATTCCTTTTATGGTCCATAAAATGCTCGTCAAAAAAATAGGGCATTTTAACCTGATATATCGAATATCATCATCTAACTGAACGTCCTGTCCGGATTGATTTTGCTGTTTTTATCCATATATTATTTTGCCTGACCTGGGTTCCAGACAAACAAAAAAGCAGGGCAAACATCTTCATTAATTTCTCACTTTATCTTTAGCCTGGATTCCGATATAAATAAAGATCATCACACTGGAGGAGGTTAATTATGGTACGAGATGTGTATATTTTCAACGCCGGCCCAGCGGTAATGCCGGAGCCGGTACTCGAGTCAACGAGCAAGGCCGTGCTCAATTTCGCCGACACGGGCATGTCCATAATGGAAGTGAGCCACCGGGACAAAAAGTTCGAAGAGCTGCTCAACAATACCATTGCCGGTTTGCGCCGGGTCATGGGGATACCGGACAATTACAAGGTCCTGTTCCTGCAGGGCGGCGCCAGTCTTCAGTTTTCCATGGTGCCCATAAATCTTTTAGGTGCGGGCAAGACAGCGGATTATATCGATACCGGGAACTGGTCGAACAACGCCATCAAACAGGCCAGGAAGGTCGGTGCGGTGAATATCGCCGCCTCCACCAAGGAGGCCAAATACACGCGGTTGCCGAAAGCCTTGGAGATCAAACTGACTCCCGGGGCATGCTATTGCCACATCACCTCGAACAATACCATCGAGGGCACGCAATGGCACACCTTCCCGGATACCTTGGGCGCCCCGCTCATCGCCGATATGTCATCCGACATCCTTTCCAAGCGCATCAAGGTTTCCGATTTCGGCCTGATCTATGCCGGCGCCCAGAAGAACATGGGACCGGCGGGTGTGACTGCGGTAATTATCCGCGAAGACCTCATCGGCCAGGCAACAGAGAATACCCCCACCATGCTCGATTACAAGACGTTTGCGGATAACAACTCCCTCTTCAACACCTGTCCGGTAACAGCCATCTTCGTGGTGCATGAGGTGGTGAAATGGATCGAGGACTTGGGCGGAGTGGCCGCCCTTGAGAAACTCAACGAACAGAAAGCCGGTTCCATCTACGATATCCTCGATAAGAGTTCGTTTTATAAGGGCACCGTAGAAAAAGCCTCGCGCTCCAAAATGAATATCCCTTTTCGGTTGCCCAATGAAGACCTGGAAAAGGAATTCCTGGCCGAGGCTTCCAAACTTAAGCTGCTCGGGCTCAAAGGCCATCGCTCCGTGGGCGGTATTCGGGCTTCTCTGTATAACGCCTTGCCTGTCAAGGGTGCTCAAAGACTGGCCGAATTTATGATCGACTTCGAAAAGAAACACACTTAATCAATGGAGAAGAAAGACCCTGCCCTCCCCTTCCGCAACATGAAGGGGAGGGCAAGGTGAACCCTGTCTGCTGGGTTACAACACCGCCCAGGGTTTAGGGAGGAAAATTTTTTCATACAGATTCAAGGCATAGCGGTCGGTCATACCGGCAATAAAGTCCGTCACTTTCTGCGGGTCCGCTTTTGAAGGGCTTTCCGACACACCCAGATAAGTATCCAGGAGTCCCGGATCAGAAAGGAAAATCTGATATAATTCCATGATGACCTTTCTGGCCTTGATAAAATCTTCATGAACCCGGCCCAGATCATAGACCCGTTCATAAAGAAATTCCCGCAATTTTACCATGGCCTGTAGGACCTCATCCCCCATTAAAAGCCCCAACGAAGGGTCTTTCAGGCTGTGCACAACCAGGTTCCGGACCATGGTATCGATACGTTTCGAACTTCGATCCCCCAAGACCTTCAAACAAAAGGACGGAATATCTTGACTGGAAATCACCTCTCCCCGGATGGCATCATCCAGATCATGACTGATATAGGCAATAATATCCGCCACCCGGACCACCTGTCCTTCCAAAGTCATGGCCTTTTCGAGCGGGTCCTGGGACAGGATATCCCCCTTTCCCTTGGAATGTTTTTCGATGCCGTCTCTGACTTCCAGGGTCAGGTTCAACCCTTTTCCGCCTTTCTCTAAATGATCTACAACCCGGAGACTCTGTCGGTTATGGTCAAATCCACCGGGGACAATCTGATCCAGGACCTCTTCTCCGGCATGCCCGAAAGGAGTATGGCCCAAATCGTGCCCCAGGGCCACGGCTTCGGTAAGATCTTCATTTAATCCCAGTGCCCGGGCAACAGTCCGGGCAATTTGAGAGACCTCCAAAGTATGGGTCAGACGGGTTCGGTAATGATCTCCGGTGGGAGACAGAAATACCTGGGTCTTGTGTTTCAGCCGGCGAAAGGCCTTGGAATGGATGATCCGGTCCCTGTCCCTTTGAAAGACAGTTCGGATTGAACATTCCTCTTCGGGTATTGGTCTCCCCCGGCTCTCTGAACTTAAGGCCGCCCAGGGAGATAAGACCTGCTTTTCCTTTTTTTCAATGGTTTCTCTGATGGTCATTGAGCTCACAAAGCACAAAATTTGAAATCCGAAATACTAAAACATTCCGAAAATTCAATATTCGAATTTCAAATTCATTTTAATTTTAAAATTCGATATTAGAATTCATGAATATTCTTTTAACAAATTTAACGAAAAAATCAAATTCATTCTTAACAGAATGCAGAAATACTCTTTTTTTACAGGTTGCTCAAAAAGGTCCGGATACAAGGCGCCCGAAATCCTACGGCATCCGTATGGATGCCTCTTCGGGAGCTCGGCAAAGCCGAGCGGGCGGAATGAGGCGTAGATAGAAGTACGCCGCAATGACGAGGGATGAGGGCAACGCAGTAGATGAGCCTTTTTAAGCAACCTGTTAATTTGTTATTTTTATTTACAAATCCTTAAACCTTGGTTAGTATTTTATTGTGCGAATCATCAGCCATTACATATCCAAAGAATTTTTAAAAATGACCTTGCTCTGCCTGGGGATCTTTATCTTTATCTTCCTTTTGGTGGACGTCATGGGAAAGCTGAATAATTTCAATGAGGCCGGGGTGGGCCCAACCATCATTATCCGCTATTTTATCTACACACTGCCCTTTATCATTAAGCAAATGTTCCCAGTGGCTGTTCTTATGGGCACACAGCTCACGTTTGGATTTTTCTCCAGAAACAACCAACTCATCGCCTTTAAATCCAGCGGGATCAATATGATCCGTTTGTCTTTTCCGATTATTTTGCTTTCCGCTGCCTCCACCATTTTCCTTTTGATCCTCGGGGAAATACTGGTGCCTTTCACCCAGGCCCGGGCCCAGGAAATCTGGAATTATCAGGTCAAAAAAATAGAGCCCCGGGCAGTTCTGCTTCAGGAAAAGATCTGGTACAAAGGGGATCAAGCTATTTATACCTTTCAAAACTTCAATTTTAAGGATCAAACGGCGGAAGGAGCATCACTCTATTTCTTTGATTCCAAATTTATTCTCCAGTCCCGTTTGGATGCTGAAAACGTGATTTGGAAAAACGGGGTCTGGCTTTTTAAAAATGGACTTTTCCAATCTTTTCGGCCGGACGGCTCTTATTTCAGTGAGCCTTTCAGCGAAAAAGCCTTCTTTCTTTCAGAATCCCCGGAAGATTTACGCTACCAGGAAAAAAACAGTGAGGAAATGACCTATCCGGAGCTTAAGACCAATATCAGGAAGATTCAACGGGAAGGGTATGATGCCACCAAGTATATTGTAGAAAAATATACTCGTTTGTCCTTCCCGGTTGTCTGTCTGATCATGGCCATTTTTGGAATTTCTTTGGCCTTGCGCAAAGAAAAAGGGATCGGGATCGCTCAAGGCATTGCCGGAAGTTTGTTCGTGGCCTTCATTTACTGGATCTTTTTCGGATTTTCCCGATCCCTGGGACTCAACGGGATATTTCCTCCCCTTTGGGCCGCTTGGTCTTCCAATATCCTGTTTTTGTTTATGGGAGGCTATCTGCTCTTGAATATTCGCCAATGAAAAAAATCAGTTTTCCCAGGCTATTACAACACTCCCTGCCGGCTGTTTGTGCCCTGGCTTTTATGTTGACCCTGCTGATCGGCTTTATTGGCTATTCCACTTCAAAAAAAATCACTGGAGTCATTACCCGGCAGTTCAATGATCAGCAACTCATCTTGGTCAGAAAAATTTCCGACCACGTTCAAAACCAGATATCACACTTGGAAACCAGCCTGTTGGAATTGAAGGAAATAGGGGAATTAGAAAATCTTCCCGTCATGACCAAGATGCTCTCCCAACACCAAAAACTGTTGTCCGGCGACGTCCTGGCCATTCTAATCCTGGATGAACAAGGGAAAATATTAAAAAAAACCCTGGGGGCGGATTGGAATCCCCCGGCCAGCCCCCTACCCGACTCTCAATCCCTACATTTCTATCAGGAAGCCTCATTAGTCCAAAATCAGGTTTGGATCGGAACCACATCTTTTTGGGAAGGAAAATGGATACTGCCCATGGGGACTCCCCTGCCCAAAAAGGGAACGGGAGAAAAGCAGAACAAAGGGGCTGTCTTTTTCATTATTGATGCAGTTCGTATTGCCCAAAGAGCCACCCAGGGGGTAATTTCCGGAACTACAGGCTATGCCTGGATCATTAACCCCGAGGGCTTCCTTCTGGATCACCCTGAAATAAATTTTATCGGCAAAAGTATTTTTTGGGTTCTGAAGACCACCAGTCCCCAATTATCCGTTGATAAAATTGACAACCTGATCCGGAACGAATTCTTGCAGAAAAAGGAAGGAACTTCCACCTATGTCCTTGGCTGGCATCGTTCACGAAAAACCGCCACAGAAAAATTGGTCGCCTATACCTCTATCCCTTTTTATAAAACACCGGATCGAAACTTGAGTCCTCATCCCATTCTGGCCTCTGAATTCTGGTCGGTGGCCCTCGTGGCCCCTATTGAAGAAGTCTCCGGGATGGTTCGCAGTCTTAATTTTCAGCAAGCCCTTCTCATTGGTATCTGCCAACTCTGCATCATTATCGTAACCGGGCTTTGGATATTCATTGCCTACCGCTGGTCCGGATATTTAAAAATCGAAGTCGACAACAAGACCGAAGAACTCCAGAAATCTCAGGAAAAGCTGATTCAATCCGAACGATTGGCCGCTGTGGGCTCTATGGCCGGCCATATTTCTCATGAGATAAAAAACCCTTTGATCGCCATCGGCGGACTGGCCGGACAGCTCAAACGATCTCCGGTTCAAAGTGAAAAAGAAAAAGACAAACTGGATTTGATCACCACTGAAATCAGTCGTCTAGAAAAAATCCTGGTCGATGTCCAGGACTTTACCCGCCCCACTACCCCTCACAAAATAAAATCTCAGATTAACCGCATGGTAACGGATCTGATTCAACTCTTTAGTCCTATGTTTGCCAGTCAACAGATTAAAGTCCAAATTGATTTGGATCAGGGACTGCCGGAATTTTTCTTTGACCCGGAACAAATCAAACAGGTCTTCCTCAACTTGACCAAGAATGCAGTCGAGGCTATGCCGGAAGGAGGAACGTTATCCCTTCATACGGAAAGGGACCGGAATTCAGTTCTGATCCGGATCTCCGATACCGGCAAGGGCATAGACAGCCAGATCAAAGAACAGTTGTTTCAGCCTTTTGTAACCAACAAAAAGAAAGGCACCGGCCTCGGCCTGGCGGTTTCTTATAAGCTGGTCCAGGACCATAATGGAGACATCCGGGTCGATTCTTCGGAACAAGGAACAACGATGACGGTAGTATTGCCTTTGGAGGCAGCGTGAGGTAAGATACACGAGGAACGAGGGACATCTATAAAAATGAATCTCTTCGACAAAATTGTTAAACAACACCTCTGGAATAAACAAAAGGGAAACAGCGAATCCATCCCTCTAAAGGTGGACCAGATCTTGACCCAGGATGCCACAGGCACCATGGTCTATCTGCAGTTCGAAGCCATCGGACAATCCAGGATCCAAGTCCCTTTGGCGGTTTCTTATGTGGATCACAACACCTTGCAAGCCGATTCCCGGAACCCGGACGACCACCGCTATCTTCAAACTGCGGCCGCCCGCTATGGGGCCTATTTCTCCCCGGCGGGAAACGGCATCAGTCATCAAATCCACTTGGAACGATTTGCCAAACCCGGCCAAATCTTGCTGGGTTCGGATAGTCACACCCCAACTGCAGGCGGCCTGGGCACGTTGGCTATGGGCTGTGGGGGCTTGGATATAGCTGCGGCCATGGCCGGATTTCCCTATCATCTGTTGAGACCGAAAGTGAGACGGGTCTGGTTAACCGGCCAATTAAATCGCCCTTGGGTAACGGCCATGGATGTGGCCCTGGAAATGCTTCGTCGTCTGACTGTTCGAGGCGGCCTCGGTTGGGTCAACGAGTTTAATGGTCCTGGTGTGTCCGATCTTTCGGTAACCGAACGGGCCACGATTTGCAATCTGGGGGCCGAGCTGGGAGCTACCTCTTCCCTTTTTCCCAGTGATGGGATCACCCGTTCTTTTCTCAAATCTCAAGGCCGGGCAAAAGACTGGCGGGAACTTCAGCCGGACCCGGAGGCCCTTTACGACGGAAAGATAGAAATCCATCTTAATAAACTGGAACCCCTGGCGGCCAAACCTTTCAGCCCGGACCATGTGGTGCCGCTGAAAGAATTGACCGGATTAAAAGTGGACCAGGTTTGTATCGGCAGTTGTTCGAATTCCTCCTATGCCGTCTTGAAATCCGTGGCCGTCATCCTTTCGGGTAAAACCATCCATCCTCACACCAGTCTCTTGATCAACCCCGGTTCCAGACAGGTACTGCTGTCCCTGGCTGTTCAGGGGGATTTGTTTTCTCTGGTCGCTTCCGGTGCCCGTATTCTCGAATGCGCCTGCGGTCCCTGTATCGGCATGGGCGGCGCCCCGTCCGAAGAAGGGGTCTCTTTCCGAACTTTTAACCGCAATTTCAAAGGCCGTAGCGGAACCCTATCAGCCCGAGTCTTTTTATGCAATCCACTGGCAGCGGCCTTGATCGCCCTAAAAGGGGAAGTGGTCGATCCTATGTGCCAAAAAATCCCTATTCCGAAAATAACTAATCCTCCTTCAACCTCCTGGCCGCATCCTTTGATCCTTTCGCCGTCCAAAAACCCTGACCGAGTAAAGATCATCCGCGGTCCTAACATCAAGCCGATTCCCTCAAAAAAACCCATATCCGATACCTTCCAGGCCCAGGTTTTAATCAAAACAGGGGATCACATTTCCACCGATGATATCCTGCCGGGAGGTTCTGAGGTTTTACCGTTCCGGTCCAATATTCCGGCTATTTCCCGATATACCTTTTCCCGCCTGGATCCGCATTTTGCCGATAGGGTCCTGGAGGCCAAGGGCGGGGTAATCGTTGGGGGAGAAAATTACGGCCAGGGATCATCCAGGGAACATGCGGTCCTGGCCCCCATGTTCCTGGGGATACAAGCCGTAATAGCCAAATCCTTTGCCCGTATTCATCTGAGCAATTTGATTAATTATGGGATCCTGCCCTTGGTTTTTATCAATCCGGTTGATTATGACAGCCTGGACCAGAATGATCGGCTTAAATTTAAAAAGCTGAAACAGGCCATTCGGAAGGGACAGGAAATCAGGGTCGTCAATCAGACCAAGCAAAAAGAGTTTGCCCTTAACGCCCTGGTTCCAACGGATAAGATAGAAATGCTATTGGCCGGCGGACTGCTGCCCTATATTAAAAAAACAATAAAAAAACCTAGGAAATAAGCTCATGTGTCCTGACCAGTATTTGGGTTGACGGACAGTGTCAAGATAACTCTTCTTGCGACTTACACCTACAAGTCCACTAAAAGGGCAGCCCCAAAAATTAATGATTACGGATGGAAATGTGCATAAAAAAAGGCAGAGCCATTTTTGACGCTGCCTTTGTATTTTGAAGTTAAGGGTAAATTATTTTTTAAAGCGTCTACTGAAGGGCCCCGAGTCCTATCAGGCCAGAACCCAGTAGGAGCATGGTGGGGGGGGGCGGGGACAGGGGCGGAAGTGTAAGTTGAGATTGCAGCGGAGGCGTCTATTATTGCCTGTCTGGCATGTATTTTTTTATCATGTAACCAAATAGATAAAGGGCGTCTCCTATTTCTCGCAACCCATCTAAACTCCGCTGTGAAAAGCCTCTAAGGTAGACACGTATTTTCATACGAACAGGTAAGTAGGCCATCCGCCGTTTCTCAAGCCACCTGATCACTGGCTGGATATCCTCAGCTTTTTCGATGCGTCAAATTAGCTTTGAAAGAACTTGAAAGTAGTCCTTGGCAACGGCCTGTGCGTCTCGGAAGATCGGTTCTACCCATTTCTCGAAGTCTTGCTGGTGATCTCATTTCCTGACATCAGCCAACTTGATCAGGTAATTTATGATGCGGAGGGCAGAATCAATTACAATTATTTCTATTCCTTTAATATGGTTTGACGCCAACGTCCAGAACTGAGCCACACCGGATGGATGATGTCAACCGCGAATACGGAACTGAGACAGCCAACCGGCGTTGGCTCCAGTGTCTTGTTAGATGGCCGACTACTTGTCTTTGGTCATTCGGATTTCATTCCCAAAGAGCGCCGGATTTTGCAGGTTCTTTTTCAAGAGCTCTTGCACGCTGGCCGAGTCCTTGGTGTTATCCGGAACGACCTTGTCGTTGACATTACGCAAAATCAGCGTGCCATCGTCAGACAATTTCCAGATCCAATAATAATACTCGGGTTTGTTCGATTTAAGTTTCTTCACGCTGACAAACGCGGTGCCGGCCACGTCCGAATGATAGACAAGATAATCCCCATTGGAAGAGACCTTATAAGTAGAGTCATCCAGCTTCACCACCTTCATCTTGGTCTTCCCGTCCTTGGAGGTCCAGTTGCCAAGGAGTCTGGTATCAACCTTACGAGTGGCTTTGGAAGTGATGGGGACATGATAGACGCAGCTGCTGATGACAAAGCAGCAGGCGGCAACGACAATTCCAAAGGTGAATGTTCGAGAAATTAATCTGACTCTGTTCATATTTTGTTCTCCTTTCATTATTGCGAATGTGTTCGGAACACTCGCTCATCTAATAATTAATATTCGAACTTCTTTTTTTGACGGATAGTTATAATGAAAAATAGCCTAAATTGTTTTTTAGTTCAATACAAAAAGTTAATATATAAAGAAACTTAATTTATTACTATTCATAATTACTGCATATTAGCAGAAAATAAGAAGTTTGCAATATCCAACTCTTTCGGCAAAATAGCTTTTATTAATTATCGTTTGTACTCTTCTGTTTTATCAAAAATAGAGATTTGAGGAGTACAGGAAAAAGTCATCATCAGGCTTGACAATGCCTGTATAGTCAAATCCTGACTTCCACAGAATTAAGAAAGGACCAGTTTAATCCCTTCGGTATTTTTCTCGATTTTGTCGCCCACTGCGGTTAAACAAGCGGCACAAAGATATTCATACTTGTCCCCTTCCGGCAAAACCAACAAAAGCCTTTTGCGGACCGGCATGGCCCGACGGCATCTAGGACAATAAAGCTCGGTGGCTTCAAATTGATCGTACTGGGCGGGTCTTTTATTTTTTCGTGTCGGGACTCGATAAGGATTATTCATCATAGCAGTTGAATATTGTATGGAATTTTTTACCTTTTTGACTATTCATTATAAACAGTCCTGTATATTTTGTCAAGGCCTCTCCTCCAATTGAATCATAATTAAATGTTACCAAGAGGATAGTAGGATAGGGAACGTTGACTCATAATTAATGTTACCGAGAAGCCTTAACCAAGTCATTCTGGAACTGGACCTGATAGATTTT
>JBEKPQ010000123.1:0-10611 GCA_049520575.1 Thermodesulfobacteriota bacterium
TTGGGGGGGGTGTGGAATGGATCAGGGGTCTATTAAAGGGAGGGATAAAAAGAAATTGGACTGGTCTCATGAAAGAGAGCCAGATCCAACTTTTAAGAATTTAAGGTTTTAATAAAAAAATAGCATAAAAGGTTAAAAGTTTAAAAGCTTGAAAGTATAGCTCATGGGGTATAAAGCCGACACCTTCTGCTTTGCCACTTCCTTGCTCTTGCTTTCCATCCTTTATTGGTTTTTCATTTTTTGTAGAATTGCTTCTCTGAATACGTCAATGGCTTTCAAAATATCATCGTAGGCTCCGCTCTCCTCCGAATGAAATTGTTGTGCCAAATCCGAAGAAGTTTCTTTTTTCAGGTCCATATCGTCTGAGGCTACCGTTGCTTTACAGACCTGTTTGTCTGACCTTGAGGCATATTCTTGTTGCACTGCGGTTTTTAAAGGTTCTTTCAAAAATTTACCCTCAAACAACAAGTATTCAAAATAATTATTGGGGATTTCACCCAGGTCACTATTTTTAAACTTTCCAAATGGCATTTTCATAGCTTGTCACCTCCTCTCTTTTTTAATATGGCAGGTCCATCTCAAAAGACCTTTGGTAAAGAAGAAAGGGGCTGGTCCCATGATAGGGGCAGCTCCAATCGGTTATTAGTTATCCAGGGAATCATAAAGTTCTTTCAATTTGCGCACAGTCATTGACTTCGTTCCTTTTCTTGTTAATTCCACGAAATTCATCAAATGGTCATCTCTTTTGATTAAGTTATTTATCTTTTGAGCTATAATTTCCTTTTCATAACGGTCTGAAAATGCCAACATCTCTTCGATGTCATAATAGGCATCCCTATTGTCAAAGATGAGTTTAACTTTTTTGATGTTTTCGGGGTCCCTATAATTAAAAGTTCCGGGAATACGGCCCAATTTGAAAATACTATTTCGATCGTAGTCCCCTAAAAAGCCTCCGAAGGCATCGGATAGTTAGGAATTCAATCCTTCAATTTTATCTCTTCCGATCTCATCAACCGACACCGGCTCATTCAAGTTCCAAAAATAATGCAGGTAATCCCCTATGTCTAAAACAAAAGAAGGGGGCCAGGGGCTACTTATTAAGCTGCCACTCGGTTTGCCTTCTATTTCCAGGCCATTTAGGGGATAATCATCATTGACGATAGCATGAATCGTGCTAACATATTTTATAGAAATTCTTCCATCCTCAATCACCCTGGGATTAATCCCGAAATAAATGTCGGCATTCATGGCAGTTTTCTTTAATAAAAAGATGTGCTCTGCCGCCTCTTCGGGTGACTGAAGGAGGAGTTTACTTTTGCCGGGATCGTCGCTGGTGTAGTAGCGGACCATGATTTTACCATACCCATTTTTTAATGCCGGGTTAAAAATGCTTCTCAAGAAAGAAGATGTTTCTTTTTTAAATCGATCTTTTTCTTTCATTTTAATCCTCTCTTTCTTTATCTTGATTGAATAAATATTGATTAATAATTTCCCTTGCAAGTCCAGAGGGAGTAATAAATTTATCAGGGTTCTTTAGGTTTTGTTCAGCAGCTAATTCCCTTAATTTTTTTCTTCCCTCTTCCCTTAAAGTGACCAAAACTGTAAAACTGTTCATCTTTTTCATCTATAACCTCCTGTTTTATATTTACAATTTGTCCTATGCCACTATCGGTATTTTGTTACAAAAATATATTTTTTTATCTCAATGCTTATTGAATCGCGATACCATTGGTCTTGATTGGATTCAGAAGGGGAGGAAACTTCGGGTAGGAGATTACTGCAAGGGGAGATTGATGTTGATGTGATGCTTCTTTCAGGGATTGAATGAATCTGTCACGACTCACGACCAGAAAAAACCAGAGTCATGATGCTCTTCTTAACCTTAAATCAATAAAATAGATTAATTTCCACGAGTCCACGACTCTTTTTTAAACATATTCTTATTTTTTTCCCGAGACCGGCGATCTATTTTTAAACGCAGATGATGTCAAAAAAAACCAGATTTAATCAGTATATATTAAAACACTCGTGGACTCGTGGAATCAGACCTAACTATAAAATATATGGTTGAATAGTCTATCACGACAGATGCCACGGCTCATAGATCACTCGTGGTCCCCCTGATCCAGGGCCAATTCTTTTTCAATAACTGCCCTGGATAGGCAATAACAATGTGTGGATTCCCCATTGATACTGACCTGCTTCGTCAGTCCTTTGGATGAAGCATCCTTTTTTAACCATCCTCTCTGATCCCAGGTTCTGATTATGCCGTCTGGTTCATATCCGCTTTCATCCAGAAACTTTCTCAAGGTCCTTGAATTGAAGGCTATAAACTCCCAGTTGCCTCTCTTCCAGGCCCCATACCAACCAGAAGAAGGATGCACAGGGTTTGAATTGGCATCAAGAGCATGCCTTCCCCAGAATTTGGTCTCATGAGCTACGACATAATTATGGATTAATTTTAAGGCCTCAAGAGGGCGATCCGCATCATTATTTTCTTTTTGCACTAAATTCCAAACGGTAGACAGAACGTCATTAATCGAAATATTTTTTAATCCCGGAAGTGCCTTATAAATTATCTGGGCTCCGACATAAAAGGCAGCAATATATTCGGTCTGTCTGAACGCTATAGGGTTAGATCCCGCCTTTGAGCTGATGGAATTCACATATTTATTATAGGCCTTCTTCCAATCATCCCAATCGTTCTGGTGGTTCAGGATAAACTCCACCACTTTCGGGCCAGCGTGGCCAAAATTGTTTTTGATCCCCTGATTGATCTTATTTATGATCTGGGTAATTTCTTGAGAGGTGGTTTTGAAAGGTGGAGCCCACAATTCAACCACTCGTCCTCGTGTTCCTCCATCTTCTGAAAATGAGGTACTCGGTTGTTCTCCTGAAGACAAACAAATGGTGCGGAAAGAATCGGTTCCTCTCAGGCCATCTAAGGAACCCCTACCTCGACCCTGTCCACTCCAAATCTTATAGATGGTCCCAGATATTTTAGCGCCGGCCCCGTCCTTGAATTTTCCGGTACCAGTACCAGCCGTTTTCGTGTCATCCAATATCAAAGGTATTCCATCAAGTAAGGAAGCAGCCCTCTCAACCCACACCGCAGTGGAATCCCATGTATGGACGATTGAGGAGTGGGGATGTTTAAAGGGATTTCCCCAACATGAGCCTGCAATCCTGAGGACGGTTGTCTTTCCCGTGGAAGTAGGATTGGACCAGTCAACAGTAAAACTCGGGACATCGATAATAGCCAGGAGAGGAGCCAATAGACTGGCGTAAATTCCGCACATTACCAAAGGGAAATCACTGACCAGGTTTACCGTGGCAATCCAGTCCTCATAATTTCCTTCGGCAAATAAAGAATCGGCAATCTGGTTAATCCCCTCATTTCCTCTAAAGACGATATCCTTTTTGGTATTGTGCTCATCATTAAGAGAAATACAACTTTTTCCCCATAAAAAAGCCTGGTTTTCTGCCTGCCAGCCGAGGGTATGACTTGTTTCGGTCTTTGGGATTAAACCAATATTCACATCCTCGAGCCGCGTTAGGGAATCAATCATATCCCTCCCATTGATGCTGGTCACTGGGAGTCCTCTGTCCGCCATTTTTATTATTTCGCTTGAACTTGAAATGGTCAGCCGGGGAACAAGATCTTTATTCCATTTATTTTCCCGATACCGGGCAATTTCCACATATTCATTTCCATTTTGGATATCAATCAGTCTTTTGGTTATCAGGACTGGGTCTGGAGCAATACTTTCTTTTTCGACTTGGTATTGTTTGCTAACCTTATCCCAGTGGATTCTTTCTTTTTCGATCCCAGAATCATATGAAAGCATCCATCCAGGCGGGATTTGAATATCTGGACCTACAGGAGCTTCAGGAAGATGGTTCAAAACTAATTCCCTAATAGCCTCTTTATCTTCTAATTGCTCTGGTTTGTTATTCCAAATCTTTTTCCCAAGCAAAGCTATAGGGGCTTTTACACTGCATTTTTTACTGCATTCAAAGCCTTGCGAGTGGATATACTGACATGTGTGTGTGGGATAACTATAGGCATCTAATACTTTTTTATTGGTTTCAGCTGGCGAATATTTAGGATGCCCCCTTGAGAGATCATGGCACACCTCAGGTTCACCCGGATCCAATCGAGCGCAATTAGTAACCATGGCCCACCATAAAGGCACAGATACGTCTCCGGGTCTTTCTTTACACCAGCGGATAAAATCACACTGGAGCAGTTTATCTACCTGGCTTTGAGCAAACTCGTTAACCACTGAAACAGGATAGCTTTTAGTCTCTCCTTGTTTTAAACCCCAAAACATAATTAGCCGATCCAATTCAGATTCAGGAACCCTCTGGATATTTCTTAAGACATCGAGTTGGTCTTTATAGGGTTCCGTAAAATCGGTTTCCGGGTCTAAAAAGATGGTATTGCCAGACCTAATAGAATCCCCATGAAAAGGTAAGGCGATCAGATTACCCAGACCATCGGAACTGGAAAGGCTATCCTGATTAGGGAAGAAGCGATCAAAGCTGTTATTCTCATTACTATCGTTAATCACCTCAGCTTCTTCCAGGATAGCCCTAAAAACTAACCTTGTTTTCCAGGCAGGCAGGGCATTATCAAAAAATAGATAGGCGTGATATCCGTTCCCACTTTTGGATCTTAAAACATATAGAGGAATCCCCTGGGTATCACAGACTTCAAATACAGTTTTAATGTCCTTTCGCGGGTTTTTATTAAACTCATCCTCTTTTCCACCATGGTTATCAAAATCAGCGGCGATGAACCAGGTGGTATTGTCTGGTAATAAAGGATAAACCCCAATCCTGATCCTTCCTTTTAGATGGGATCGTAATACAGACTCCGATAAAGGATCATATTCTTTTTGTGAGCAATTAGAACAGATAGATGACTTCCCTGATTTTTTAGGGCATAACCCGGAATCGTTAAAATGCCGGCAAACAGGATAAACTCCATCGCCATTTGAACTATACTGGGCATAGACTTCAGGTCTCCCTCTAAAAACGGATTCAACGAGTTTTATGTGTTCATCATTTCTAATATCCAAACTGGTTAGATTTTCCATGTTTTTTCTTCCTCTTGCCCATTAGATTCCGTCCCCTTAAGGCTCCTTTGGTTGGCTAAGTAAAAATTAATGGAATCCCGGATAAGCTCTGAAGAGGAAACCTGTTTCTCATCCGAAAATGCCTTAATCTGATTAAACATTTCAGTCGACACAAAGAATGTTATGCCAGCTGTAAATTTTCGACCTTTCATACAAACCTCCTAAATTAATAATTATCTTTTTATTATTTGTCCTTTTTGAAATCGACAAAAGGACACCCTTCAGGTCTGGAATGCTCAAAGGAGGAGCAGGTAGAGTCTTTAGATGGACAAAAATATAAAAGCCCAGATTCAGGAACTGGAGCCACTCCATTGAATGACAAGCAGACGATTGATGGTTGTCTTGGATTAAGATGAGGCTGGAAATTAAAAAAGGGGATCGAGAGATGGATTAATGGTTTTTTTGTGGTCCATTAAAACATAGTTCACCTACAAGTCCACTAATGCGATCGTTCCGAAAATCAACAATTACCGTTTGAAGTGTGCATAAAAAGGCAGAGCCAAATGACCCTGCCTTCTATTTTTGAAGTTACTATCTTTTTACTTTTTGATTTTTCTTCTTAGTCCTTCAAGGCCGGTCTGGATTCATCTCCATGATCAATCTAAGATTTTTTCATCATAAATCGATTCTAATCGGTATTTGTGTTTGGCCTCTTCAGCGGCCAAATAGGCAAATAATTTTTTACGAGTCAGATTCTGGTCCACAGCCTCCCAAGCTCGGTAGAACTCTAACATATTTTCTTCAAATTTAATAGCCAGGATCATTATCTCTTGATATTTCATTCCCTTATGGAATTTGCGATCCATCAGATTGAAGCTGATTTTTAAACCCGTTAATGATTGGGAACTCTCCGGTAGAGTGGCTGGATCCGGCAACTCCTCTAATACTTTTATGTGTTTTGCTTCTTCTTCAGCCAGTTCTTTAAAAAGGGTGGATATCTCCGGATATTTGGATAGTGAAGCTGCCGAACGATAGAAGGTTCGAGCATCTTTTTCTTTGTTAATAGCGTCTTGGATAATGGATTGGATAATTTCCTGGGTAGTAGAAGGTGACATTACTTATCCTCTTAAAGTTTCATGGAATTCCATAATTTAAAAACGATTCTGTATTAAATTTACTGTTCGTTTTTATGGTTGTCAAGGAATAAAAAAGACCTTGCCTCTCTTCACTTTTCGGTAACTATTGAACCCAGATTATGAGTGAATATTCCAAAACAAAGGTCCGATGTTGCTTTTTTTTTGATAGGAAGTTGCTTTTTGAGGAAAAAGTATGAAACAAAGAAAAGATAGTGTCGAGAAGAAAAGAAGGACGGAAGGGCAAAGGGACGTAGTGCGTCTTCTGAAGAAAAAGGGACTATGCAGGGCTGTACTTTACAAATTAATTACCGTTTGTAATGTAGTATAAAGAGCCAAAATTCAAAATCAACATTTCAAGGAAGAAGTCATCATTAAACTTGATAATGTCTGTATAGTCAAATCCTGATTTTCACAACTTATTTGATGCAGACACCGGACAGTATGGATGATGGGTTTGTGATAACCACCATGCCGGGTATGGTTAGAAACGGGAAGGACCCATCTTGGATTTGGAGCTTATTGATTCTGACCACGTCTCGGGAATCTTTTCAGCCGCAAATTACTGCGACAGTCTTCTTTTGATTTCTCCGTATTTCACCAGAGCAGACAAGGCGAGAGAGGCATGTTCGACATTGTCGAACTGAGGTATATTATATTCCCTCAAAGTGTCGTCGATAGATGGCAGGCGTCGCCAAAATAACGCAATCATAGGCTTGCCGTATTTTTGTGGAATCCTTCCGAACGCGTCCACGGCATCTATTATATGTTTTCTGCGTTCTGCATGTGTCGGCTTGTAACTCCTGTCCCTGGGTACGACGGTCAAAATTGCGTCTACCGAATCAAGTGACGCCAGCGCATCAAATACCCGCATTTCCTGTTCCGAGTCAAAATTTCCGGCGGCAAAATCCACAGGATTCCTTGGATTCGGTGCATGCGGAGGCAACATACTCTTAAGTCTTGCGGCATCCTCCTTTGTAAATTCGGGAACTTCCATACCCAGAACCACTATATTATCCGAAGCAACAACGCCCTGCCCGCCATTTGCAAGTATGCCTATTCTCTTCCCTTTCGGCAAAGGCTGGCTGAAAAGCGGTTCCGCCATAATGAAAAGATGCTCTAGCTGATTTACTCTTATAATTCCCGCCTGCCTGCATATGGCGTCTAAAACATCGTCCGATCCGGCTATCGAAGCGGTATGAGACATCGTAGCACGGGCGCCCACGTCGGAACGGCCGCCTTTCATCAGCAAGATCGGTTTTTTTGCCGCCACTTTTCTCGCGACTTCGAAAAATCTGGTGCCGTCTTTAAACCCTTCCATATACATCGTGATGACTTTTGTATCGTCGTCGTAGCTAAGGTATTCCAGGAAATCAGTTGCGGTTAAATCCCCCTGATTGCCGATGGCTATAAATTTGCTAAGACCATAACCTCTGTCACCGGTGAGGCGGTTTGCAATCCCGCCGAAACTGCCGCTTTGACTGATGAAAGCGACCGGACCGGACATGCGATCTTCGATGGGGGTTATATTAAGGTTGGAAGCGGAACACCAGATACCGTTGCAATTCGGACCTACAAACCGCAAATTCCCCGCTCTGGCGATTTTTGCGGTTTCTTCTTCCAGCCTCTTTCCTGTCTCTCCTGTTTCGGCAAAATCGGCAGAAATGATAACGCCTCCTTTGACTCCTTTTTCAACGCAGGCCGTCATGACTACCGGCACCTGGGCAGCCATGACGGTGAAAACAGCCAGCTCCACCTCGCCGGGAATATCGCGAACATCGGCATAAGCCTTAACTCCCATGAGTTCTTTCGCCTTTGGATTTACGGGATAAATATTGCCCCTATAGTTTGACTGCAGCGCTCTGCGGAGCAATCTTCCGCCCCATTTTTCCATCGTACTGCTAGCCCCTATAATGGCTACGGATTTCGGCTTGAATATATGATCAAGCTGTTCAACTATTGTTTCCGACATCTTAAACTCCTGTTGTTATCACATTCAGTTTGTTTTTCGGCTTGCTGCCACAAGGCGAGACGATTCCGTTTAAGGTGTTAAGTTGCAAGTTTGCTTCAAACGGTGTATATCTTCAGACCTTTTTGGACAGATGTTGTTATAGCGAGTTTGCACTTTGATACTGGACTGAGCCATCATTGTTAGTACCATTGCCGTACAAAATGTACTGCTTTCTCCGCTGCATGGTCAATTGTTTTTTTTCTTTTCTCTTCCGTAGGATGGCCTCCTTTATTCCCGCATAGACATCATTGGGGGATACGTTCCTCAAAGCTTCATGCGGAGTACCGTTATAGATTGCCATGGCCTCATCAATTGCCTTTTTGAGCTCATCTGGAGAGCAGTAAACCATAAGGCATAGCTTCTCCTTGATCCTCCGATTGAATCGCTCAATCTTCCCTCTGCCCTGAGGATGATATGGGGTGCCGAAGATAGGCCTTATCCCATGGACGTCCAGATACCCGCCAAAGGCCTGACCAGCCATTCCAAGGCATCGAACTATCAAGAGAAAGATTGAGAGCGAATAAGACTTTTATCCCTTGCACAACAACTATTGTTGTTATATAGTTATAAAAAAAACTATACTGAAGGGGGTTATTATGGCTGCAATAAAAAAGATTTTGGTACCCACGGATTTCTCCAAATTTTCGGATAACGCTCTAAAACAGGCAGTTGAAATGGCAAAGGAAAAAAAGGCGAAGATTTACCTCT
Source organism: Thermodesulfobacteriota bacterium (assembly GCA_049520575.1). GTDB lineage: Bacteria > Desulfobacterota > RBG-13-43-22 > RBG-13-43-22 > RBG-13-43-22 > RBG-13-43-22. The sequence continues at coordinate 8,934 of JBEKPQ010000123.1, forward strand.
TCCATGTCATTAACATCGTCCAGCAATGTGCCGTTGACTATTGTCTCGATTATGCAACTGTTAAGGATCTTGAACAAAAAAGCATGCAATCTTCAAAAGACATGATACAGAAACAGATCCTCAGGGTAGTTAAATCCAGTGACGTTGACGTCGTCTCCGATGTGAGAAAAGGTACCCCCTATCAGGAGATCCTGAAAGAGCAAGAAGACAAGAAAATAGACTTGATTGTTATAGCCACACACGGGCAGACAGGCCTTAAGGGTTATCTTCTGGGGAGTGTTGCCGATAAGGTCGCAAGACACGCAAAGTGTCCTGTGTTCCTGGTGAGAGGTAAATAGAGCAATAAAGAGACCGCATACTTATGTAGCTTTGCGTAGATGTGAGCACATTATCTGGGGTCAAATCTTTATAGGCTGTTGTTCACAACCTCACAGAAAGGAAGCTGGGAATCCGAGTTGTCTATCTGAAGTTCGACGGATTTGGGTTTGAGTGGGGGGCGCTGGTTGGTTTGCCATAAACCCAAGTGCCCTTAGAAAGAAGCAAGGTCAATTACCCGGTCTTCTTGACATAGGCATGAAAGGTCCCTTTTTCATCTTCCACCCCCAGGCACTCATGACCGGTTTGCCGGCACCAATTCGGCATATCCTGCTTTATCCCTTCATCATCAGCCAGAACTTCCAGTACCTGCCCTGGTTTTATAATGCTTTCATTTTACGGGCCGTCTCCACGATGGGCATGGGGCAGTAAAGCCCCACACAATCCAGTGTTTCATCTGCTTTCATGATCACTCCTTCAGATAAATAGATTAATCTTGCTGTCCCTGGCAACAGCCAAATAGGTGGCTACGCCGGCAAAATTCTCGACCTCTGGAATAAAAGCATCGTGGCCGATTCCCATCATCCCCATGGATGTGGTGCAGGCAATAAACTTTACGCCGAACTCCTGAGCAATCTTAATCTGCTCTTCCACCTGGGGGAACTTGATATCCTGTATCAGTTTCTGCATCATCCACTTACCCATACCCAGCATGTGAAATTTTGATAATGGCAATCTCTTGGCGCCGCCACGGTTCATGGTATTAAGCATCTTTCTCATAATCCCTTAGCTGGAAATGCGGCCCTCATTTTTTTTAATCAGGTTAAGTCCCCAGAAGGTAAAGAACATGGTTACATCCATTCCGGAGGCCGCTCCTCCAATAGCCAGGTTAAAAGCGGCCAGGGCTTTATCCATCTCCCCGCTAAAGACGATAATGGTCATCTTATCCTGCTCGGCCATTGGCTCTTCCTTCCACCCTGTTAATTCAAGGGTTCTCCACATTCAGGGCATTTTTTTATTTTTTTATTCCCTATTATCATTCCACTTCAGATCATTCGATCATTTAACTTTCTTATTTTTATCAGCCTCCCTTCCACTCTTTACGATGAGGGTAAAGAGAAACATTACAAATAGGTTTTAATTAGAGGCGTTCTTAATTTTAAGTTTGGGCAAAATTATCACTGGTCGTTTGAGGGGTCAGGATGGCCATGTTTTGGGGTTCGGCAAGAATTAGATCAAACGTATCATTTTTCAACATAGATATGGCGGTTTCCAGAGGAACGGTAGATTTTATCAAGGCCCCATCATTGATGATTACATAAATAACTTCATAATGACTATTGATGTGCATGATTTTGATGGC
>JBEKPQ010000124.1:0-10510 GCA_049520575.1 Thermodesulfobacteriota bacterium
CGACTTTCTAATTACAAGGGTTGGGTAGGATGTCACCGATCGATGGGGAACCCGCCTGGTAAGCCAAATTCAATAACGCCTTAAAAGATAAAAAACACTTGACTGGAATAAACAAGGAAGAACTACTCCAAATTCTTTGAAAAATGATTTCTTCCCCCAAAGTAACCCCTTCCAACAACAAGTCTGGCAATGACCTCATTCCCAAAATTATAAATTACCGTTTGAAATAGGCATAAAAAAGGCAGGGCTGCTTCTGACCCTGCCTTCGGCCGCCAATCACCGATTATGGAAATTAGGACACCATGCTGAATCCGCCGCTGACGCTGATAGTCTGCCCGGTAATGTGTTTCGAAAGATCGGAGGAAAGGAAAACGCACATTCTGGCCAAGTCGATCGGTTCACCCAAGCGACGAATTGGATAATTCTTTAACATGGCCTCCTGTCTCTTCTTGAAATCCTCCTCACCCATTTTGGCCTTCAGTTGCTCTCGACTTTTAAGTATCCTTTCCGTATCGGTCGCCCCTGCCGAGACGCCATTAACGTTTATATTATACCGTCCCACTTCCTTGGCTAAGGCCTTTTGAAAGGCAACGATGCCCCCCTTGGCTGCTGAATAGGCCGCCATAAAGGCCTCCCCAGTCCTTCCGGCATCGGAAATCATATTTACAATCTTCCCATATTTATTCTTGATCATGTCCGGAAGCACCGCTCGGGTACAATTGAAAACCCCGTACAGACAGAGATTCACGGTATAATCCCAATCTTCCTTCTCCGTTTCAACGAATGGACGAGGGGTTTTCCCTGCCTCCCAATGTACACCCCGGCCGGCATTGTTGATGAGGATATCCACCTTACCGAATTCCGCAATCACTTTCTTATACATGGCCTCGACCTCTTCCTGCTTGTCCACACCACCTTCAACAGCGAGAGCCTTCACTCCCAGCGCCCTGGCCTCTTCAGCTGTCTTCTCGGCCACAGACTGGTTGATGTCATTCACCACCACGTTGGCCCCTTCCCCGGCCAACGTCAGCACCGTTACCCGACCGATTCCTAATCCTGACCCCGTCACGATCGCCACTCTACCTTTCAATCCGAAGTCCATAATGGTTCCTCCTTATCGAGATATAATTTCGTTAAACGGCCACTCGCCCCATACACTCCGCACCCAGTTTTAGCCTTCACCGGCCAGTGCTTGAATGTCAGCGGCGGATTTTCCATGGTTAAAAAAAACAGGGTTCGAGGATTCAAGGGTTTTAACTTCCAGGCCTCTCACTCCGCCCTGCGGTCCTTGACCGTCTCGGCTGAGCTCGTCGCAGGCCCTTGGCCCCTTGAATCCTTTTTTTAATTATTTCGTCATATCATTGATCAAAGCCCTTCCGGAATAAGCCCCTTGCTCCAGTTCCTCGATGACTTTACTGAGTTCAGAGAGACTGGCTACCCGGCTGATATGCGTTTTGACTTTACCATCTGCGGCCAACTGAATCAATTCCCTCATTTCCTCTACGTTGCCCACGGCTGAAGACATGATGAGCGGGTCCCTGGCCAACAGATCCAATGGAGATAACGAGAGGGCTCCTTCATTGGCGGCAGGCATGCCCACGCTGATAAACACACCTCCCCGCTTCATTATTTTTAATCCGAGCTCAAAGCCGGCTAACTTGGAAGAAAAAACGATACTGGCGTATACCCCTCTGAATTTCTCCTTAACGAATCGTGCCGCCTCACCGGCATCCACGGCGTAATCGGCGCCCAACTTCTTAATGAAATCCAGTTTTTCTTGGCCCACATCAACGCCGACGACCTTATATCCGAAGGCCTTAGCGACCTGTACCGCATAATGGCCAAGACCGCCGGCCGCTCCGATAATGGCCACCGGCTTGCCCGGCAGGACCTCAAACTTGATGAGTTTTTTAACCGCACTATAGGCCGTTAATCCTCCACAGGCTAAGGGGGCCTCCTGATCGCTGACTTCTTCGGGCAACTTGACCAATGATTTGGCCCAAAGTGAAATGAACTCGGCATAAGTCCCGAGGATACCCTTGGTCTCTTTGCAAAGCCTGGGCCTTCCGCTGAGACAATATTCACAAGCACCGCACCAATATCCTCCTCCTGTACCGCCGAGACCCAATATAACCCTATCACCTTGCTTTACGAATTTTTCTGCTCCAGGGCCCAATCCCTCGACGATGCCTATGCCTTCATGACCCATCGGAAGCGGAAAGGGGCGGACAAATTGAGGCCAATCCCCTTTGACCAGATGGACATCCGAGTGGCATACACCGGCTGTGTTAATCTTGACCAGGGCTTCTTCATATCCGGGTGTAGGTTTGGGTATATCTTTGATTTCCAATTTACCCTTCTCTAAAATAGCTGCCTTCATTCTTTTTGCCTCCCATACATTTTTTTTAGCGATTTACTAAGGATTCTTTTTTCAGCAAATTAAGTATAGAAATACGATGTTGTTCTTTCAGTATATTTGCGAGAGCCTTGCCTTCCTTTTCTTTCCCTTGACAACCTTAGGATTATAATACAACATATGACGAATATTTCAAGTTTAAATTGTTTTTTCCTGATGAATAAAAGGAGGCCGTTCCAAATGAGTGGATTGCTGGATGGAATTTTGGTGCTGGATTTTTCGGAATATATCGCCGGACCTTACTGCGGTTTCCTGCTGGCCGATCTGGGTGCCGAGGTGATCAAAATCGAACCGCCGGACGGGTCGGAAGAAAGACGATGGGGCAACACTAGGTTGTACAGGGGCAATACCCGAACGTCCCTGACTATGAATCGGGGGAAGAAAAGTCTTTGTCTGAATCTGGGAAAGGAAGAAGGACGCCGGATCGTTTACCGGATGGTGGAAAAGGCAGATATAATTATCCAGAATTACGCCCCCGGTGTTGCTGAAGAATTGGGCATCGATTATGACACCCTGTCCAAGATCAACAAAGGATTGATCTTCATCTCCAGCACCGCTTTCGGAGAGATCGGCCCCTATCGGGACCGCAAAGGCTTCGACATCATCGCCCATGCTGCCTCAGGGATTATGGCCGGCTACGCGGACGAAGATGGTAATCCCCGGGGACCGGGGGGAAGCCCTTATATTGATATTTCAACAGGTATGCTCAATGCCTTCAGCGCCGTATCCGCCCTTTACGCCCGAATGAAAACAGGGGAAGGACAGAAAATTGAAACCTGTTTGTTTAATACCGGCATGGCCCTGCTGGCCACAGGCTTTGCCAAGATTGAGGAAATCGACCGAGAAAGGCATCAGAAAGAACTGGATTTTCTGAGCACCGCCTTCCAGGAGGGAAAGACACACACCCAGATCATAGACGCCATTTCCGAAATCAGGCTCCGTCAAGAACAACCTGGATCCACTCGCCCCCTCGATCTGCCTAATTGCAATCACCGGCCTGCAGATCGGTATTCCTTTCCCTACTACCGGATTTATGAGACGGCCAACGGGTTTATCGGCGTGGCCGCCCTAACCAGTAAACAGCGGGAAAATATGAGTGAGGTGTTAGGGGTGAAGGACAAAAGTGCCCGGGTCGAGCTTGGCGATATTACAGATGATGTCCACTATCACCAAAAAGAGATGACCCTTTTAATGGAAAAACGTTTCCGAGAAAAAACCAATGATGAATGGATTGAGGCCCTGGAAAAGGCCGGCATACCGTGCGGGCCGGTCAATTACATTGCCAACCTGTTTTATGATCCTCAAGTCAAAGCCATGAATATGATCTGGGACCTCCATAACAGCGAACTTGGCCCTTATAAAATGGTCGGCCACCCAGTAAGGTATCCTAAGGACCCGGTCAAGCCCGGGAAAGGAGCCCCTACCCTGGGAGAAGATACCGTCAATGTCCTGGAACAATTCGGATATAAGAAAATAGAGATCGAGGAATTAAAAAGGCAGGCGGTCGTCAAATAGGGAGGCCTGGTCGTAACTCACGGGCAGGTGAACTTAGCGGGATTTTGAGATGCCGTTCTGAGAAAATGGAGGTCTGGATTCCCGATGGATATAGAGCCGGTAGGAAGGTAAGCTGAAGAGTTCCTTGGGGGGAGGTTCCAGGCACCAGTTATTTTTTTATCAGTTAATTCCCCTAGTTAATCTTCTTGACAAAGTTTAGATACCCTGATAATAGTTTTGATAAATAAAAAAAAACGGCTAAGATCGATGGGAAAGGGCCGGCTTGGTCGGAAAGAGATTCATAAATCTATATCAAGGAGGAATGAAATGTTAAAGAAAACCAAAAGTAAACGTTCCAGATTCTATTTTCTATCTCTTCTAACAGTTGTTGTGGGGCTATCGCTCACGCTGGGTAGCATTTCTGCCTATGCCAAGGCTCAAAAAACCTTGATCGATTTGAATACGGCTTCACAGAAAGATCTCGAGTCCCTCAAGGGTGTTGGTGCCGCTACGGCCAAAAAGATCATCGCCAGCCGTCCTTATACATCCATAGATGATCTTAAGAAGGCCGGCGTTTCAGCAAAAACCATTGAAGCCATAAAGCCTCTGGTCAAGGTCGGCGCGGCTACTGCACCAATAAAACCTGCGGCCGACAAGAAAGCGGCTGTGGGTACTGCACCAACAAAACCTGCCGCCGATACGAAAGCGGCTGCACCCACCACAGCTAAAAAGGCAAAACCCAAGGCCGCCACTCAAGCACCGGCCAAGCTTGCTCCCGGTCAAAAAGTGAATCTTAACACGGCTACAAAAGAACAGCTCGATGCCCTTCCTGAAATCGGTCCTGTGAAGGCACAGGCGATCATCGCCGGAAGGCCATACAAGAAGGTTGAGGATATTATGAAGGTTAAAGGCATCAAGCAGGGCACTTTCAACAAAATCAAGGATTCCATTACAGTCCAGTAATCGAAGCTGCTTGTAGGCAGTTTTTTGTAACATAATCCTAATTTAAGAAGGAGGGTGTAACATGAAAAAATTGCTTTTGATTGTTGGCGCGTTACTGATCTGTTCATCTTTGGTTTTTGCGGCCGGACCAAAAACCTACCAGGTCACAGGCCCGGTCCTTGAAATGAAAGGTGATATTATCACCGTGCAGAAGGGGAAGGATAAATGGGAGCTCAACAAGGATGTCGCCACTAAGGTGACGGGCGATCTTAAAGTTGGTTCCAAGGTAACCATTGAGTACACGATGAAGGCGGCGACCATTGAGGTCAAAGACACCGGCAAGAAGGCAGAGCCCAAGAAAGCAGAACCTAAAAAGGCAGAACCGGCACCAGCCACGAAGAAATAACGCCGGCTCTATTTGGGTCATTAAAAATGGTGGCTCCTTGTAAATCGCAGGAGCCACCTAACCGTTCCGGTCTTTTTATTTAATTTATACCTGTAGATATAAATTGCCGACAAAAAATATGCATTGGAGGTATCTATGGGCTTATTGGATGGCCTATTAAAAAGTGTGACCGAAAAATTTTTAGGTGGTGAAGGCTCGAATCCTCTTTTGGGGATGGTCGACAATCTTCTTTCCGGTCCGCAGTCCGGCGGACTTTCTGGCTTAATTCAAACTTTCAATAGTAAGGGATTAGGGAACGTCATTTCTTCCTGGGTCGGCACTGGAGAAAATCTCCCCATCTCCGGCCAACAGATCCAACAGATGGCCGAAAAGCTGGGAACTTCGAAGGAGGAGGTTTCCGGAGGCCTGGCCAGCCTGTTGCCCCAACTTGTTGACAAGCTTACTCCGAACGGGTCCGTCCCGGAACCCGATATGTTGGAAAAGGCCTTGAAAATGTTCAAGTCCGGCTCGGCTTAACATTTTCTTTTTCTACCCTATAGTTAACAAGCTTTTAATTATCTTTTATTGATCGAACAACTTTTCCCCTCGCACCTGCCCCTCAAGCGTAGTGGGCAGGTGCATCCCCCCAACGGCCTATTTATAGTCCAGAAAAGCTTATTTTGCTTTGAAACACACCTTGATACTTTCTTTATTTTTCGTTCTTCAAAAAGCGCCTGTTGCTCAACAAGTAAAAAAAAACCATTCAATCTCCTGGATTACCCTTTTCAACCAGAATCTTCCACCTTGAATTTCTGGAAGCCAAAACCCTCGGCTACAGCCGCGCATAATGTCTTAGTTCGCATTTTATCGTCGATAGAAGCGGGGAAAAATGTTGATATTTAGATTAATTTAATACATAATCCATAATGAACAAACTTAATTGTTCGTAAAGGTAATTTTTTAAACTATTATCCTTTAAGGAGGGAAATAAATGCTACAGACGAAAATGACGGAGATACTGGGGATCAAATATCCTATTCAATGTGGAACGATGCAGGGCATTTCCACTGCCGAACTGGTCGCCCCGGTGGCCAACGCCGGAGGTTTTTGCTGTCTGCCGGCCGCAACCTTTCAGACCAAACAAGCGTTTATGGATGAGGTGAAAAAAACAAGGGACATGACGGATAAGCCCTTCGGGGTCAATGTGGGGTTGTTTCCCGAAATGACCGCTACCGTCACCGCGGAAGAAAGGATAGGCTGGGTGATAGAATCCGGAGTAAAAATATTGGAAACAGCCGGGCGCAGTCCGGCGCCTCACCGCGAACAGATTGCCAAAGGCGGATTGATTCACATTCATAAGTGCGCCCGGGTGCGCGATGCGGTCAAAGTGGACGGTCTGGGTGTGGATCTGGTCTCCATCGTGGGAACGGAATGCGGCGGGCATCCGAGCATGGAGGAAGTGACGACCCTGATTCTTATTCCCGCGGTTCTCGATAGAATCAAAAAACCGCTGATAGCCGGTGGAGGCTTTGCCGACGGTAAAGGCCTGATGGCCGCCTTAGCCCTCGGCGCGGCCGGTGTGAACATGGGTACGCGCTTCATGGCCACCCAGGAATGTCCGATCCATCCTGACTTTAAAAAGAAACTGCTTGAAACCCAAGAGACTGAAACCGTGCTGGTGATGAAATCTTTAATGAATCCCAGTCGGGTCTTGAAGACACCAGGGTCGGAAAAAATTCTGGAGCTGGAAGCCAAGGGGGCAACGCTGCAAGAACTTGCTCCTCATATCAGCGGACGGACATCCGCCGGAGGTTGGAAAGAAGGAACTTTCGACAAAGGGATGTATCCGGGTGGACAGGTTGTCGGACGCCTCCATGACCTTCCGACCGTGGCCGAACTGATCCAGCGAATTGTTGATGAGGCCGTAGACGTGAAAAAAAGGCTGGATGCCCTTTTTAAATAAATTGGAAAAAGTCAAACAGGGCCGGGTCTATTTTTTTAACATTTTTATTATTTGGAATATCAATTTCAAAAAAAAGACCTGGCCCTCATATCCTGATTTGAAATAATGGATCAAAGAATAATCGGTTGGAAAATAGGGATCAAAACATTTTTTGTTATTGGAATTTTATTTATAGGAATCTCGGCCTTTACCGCTGGACCGGCGCCGATTTCTCAACCTATACCTGGAAAGGGAAAGGTTTTCAATTTCACAGCGACCAAGTTAGGTATTCCAATTCTCAAGGCGACCATTAAGATTATTGAGGAATTATCCTTAAAAAAAGATAAGTCTTTGTTTAAGATCCAGGCCATCTTCCAATCGCGTCCTTCCCTTGAGTTACTATTTCGAATGAACAACCGTTTCACCTCAACCTTGGAAAGTGGGACCTACACCCCGGTGACTAACGTGAAAGAGATTGATCAGGGGGGGCTTTTAATTAAAAAGAAAAACTCTTTTCAGACCTTCACCTTCGATCCCCTCCATCAAAAGGTAGTGGTGGAAAGCAAAGAGAAAAAAGAGAAACAAGAGATACCTCTTCCGCCTGACACCTATGATCCATTGTCTATGTTGGCCCGTCTATATTTAAAAGAGGATTTGATTCCAGGGCAGGATATCCCAATGTCTATTTTTGATGGCGAGAGATTGAGACAGCTCGTCTTCCATTCCAATAAGGAGAAGATTAAATCGAAAAGGTATGGAGAGGTGGAGACCATACGGCTAGTATTAAAAACCTTCTTCTCAACCTTTCGAGATCAAGAAGGGACGATACGCATCTGGTTTACAACCGATGGAAATAAAACCCCGATCTTAATCGAAGAGGATCTTCCTGTTGGCAAGATCAGGTTTGAATTGGAGTCCATTGAGGGGACCTGAATTCGATCGAAGAAAATCGCCCCGCCTCAATCTATCTTTTTCCCAGTAGTCGGTAAGTTGCAGGATTATCTTTTTTGAATACTTGAAGGCCAGGCAATTATAATAAATTATTTTTTTCTATGGTTCTTCAGATGTAATTCCATGAACTCAACCCATACTTTATTATAATTGCCTGACTCCAATTCCCTTGCCACAGGGCAAGACTATGGACTGCTTGCAGACTACACATCGGCAATTTGCCTGTTTTTCTTATACCGGTTCTCGTACACCTCAAGAATATCCCCGGGCAGGTCTTTGACGGTGACGCGTGCTCCCTGCTTACGGAGGGTGTCTTGCAGAATCTTCACATCCAGTTTCCTCGGGGTCACATTCTGACGGGCGGCCAGGGCGGCGGCGGTGCCGGCTGCCTGGCCGGTGCACATGCTGGGGGCGGAATACCGATCTGCGGCAAAGGCGTAGAAATCGGCTGAGATGGTGGCGCCGGCGGCCAAAAGGTTGTCCGTCTCTTTAGAGACCAGACAGCGATAGGGAATATCGTGAGGCCGCACCACTTCATAGACGTGTTCTCCATCGGGACCATAGATATCTGGGCCCATATTGCTGACGGCGATGGAGTCGTCGAAAGCCTTGCCCTTATAAATGTCTTGCTCCGACAGGACATATTCCCCCAATATTCTGTGGGTATCCCTGAAGATGGGGATAGTGGCCGTTTTTTCCACCGATGAATGTTCGAAACCCGGGATATTGTCTTTGAGCAGATGAAAAGCGGACCAGACCTGTTTTCTGAGATCCATTTCCCCGGCCGTTACATCCTCGATCATCCAGCCGTGATGCCCCGCCGCCAAAGGATAGTTGAAGCCTTCAATCATGGCGATTCCGGGCTTAGGGGTATGGACGATCAAAGTTTCGCGGTAGCCGTGGTATCGTCCGTCAGCCTTTGCCTTTTGAACCATGCTCTTACCACCGTACAAGCCGCCCCATTCTTCCGGGTTTTCTTTTTTAAATCTGTTAAATCTTTCGGCGTCCACACCGCTGATATAAAAACGGCAGCCGAAACCCATATGCCGGCCTTTTCCCGGGCCCCGGCCGTGTCCCTCATCCAGGCAGGGCGCACCCGATTTCCAGGCGATGTCGGCGTTCCCTGTGGAATCGACAATCACTTTGCCCAGGATGGCAAACCGGCCCTGGATGCACTCGATAAAAATACCTTTAAGGGCCTTATTTTCCTTGATCGCTCCGACGCCGGACGTGTGATACAGCAGCTTCACACCTGCCTCGGACATCATATCGTCCAGAACCACTTTGTAGACTTCACAATCGAAATTGGTCGACGTAAAAGCCCGATCTCGGGTTCGTGCAGCGGCATCTCTTAAAATGCCCCCGTCGGCCCTGAGTCGATTAACCACATCGGTAATAATGCCGTCCTGTATGGCTGGGTCAAGAAGTGAGAAGGTACTGCTCATGCTGTGAGTCTGCATGCCGCCCAAGGCACCGAACTTCTCAATGAGCATAGTTTGCGCGCCGTTCCGGGCAGAGGCCAGTGCGGCACCGATCCCGGCCGGTCCGCCGCCGACGACGATAACATCCGCTTCAACAAAAACGGGAATTTTTTTTTGCGGTTCCATGATGGTCTTCATAGGCATTCTCCTTGGTTGAGGTGATGAGAATTATACTGATTTAATAAGAATTTTCTTTACTATCACGGCAGAGTCTTAGACATCATTGGAAAGGGTAATGACCGACTCGCATCGAAACTTATTTGCTAACATGAGTATCTTTTGCCTGAAGCTTGATGTCATAACTCTACTTTTTCACCCGCCTGGCAGCTTTCTCTTCAAGAAGCCTTCTGACCTTCCGACGACCAAGCTTCCTCAAAGCTACCAGTACCCTTTTCTTCTCGTCCTTCGGCTTAAACTTCCCTGTCTCCCACAGGTGCGCAGCTCCAACCGAAACGCCGGCCAGCACGGCTAACTCCTTCTGGGAAATGCCCAAGTGCCTACGGAGGCTTCGAATCAACCCAGGAGAAAACCGAGAGGCTTTTACTTCTTCCGGTGATGCTTCCAATATTTTCTCTCTTATCCCTGAGACTTTTTGCTGATGCGCTGTAGATCGCTCGAGCAGTAAAACAATCTTACGAAGTTGGGAGACCTTGTTTTTCAACAGCCGAATATCTCGAGCCAGGGGAGCTGACGTCTTATGGATCTCCCTCTTGGTCAAACGTTGAATCTCTGATTTAATAATGGATTCCATCTTGCCCATGAATTCCTCCTCTCAGGCAGTGCCAGGTTGGTTTACTGGTTGTTTTTGATAGAGATTATGATAGATTTTTAGTTGTCAGAAAGTCCCTCTTGGGCTAATAAGCCCATTTAAAAGAGATCTTATTTTCTTAAAGGAGTTG
>JBEKPQ010000125.1:0-10241 GCA_049520575.1 Thermodesulfobacteriota bacterium
ATGGTCAAGACCCGTCCAAGACGGATAATGTCCGCGATCACCCGAGGATCCTTGTCATCCGTCTTCAACGGAGAGTTGTCCTGGACTTCCTTCATTTTCTTCGTATGCATCGGGTTGACCTGGAACATTTTGACCGGTTTATTCGCCAGATAATGGACCAGGGGTTCGGCATAGGGACCCGTAGATTCATAGCCGACAAGAACTTCATCACATCCAAACCGGTTCTTGCTGGCTATAGCCATACCCCAGAATTTATCGAATCCTTCCTTGCTGTTGTCGAACCTGAAAGACTTGGTGCTTCTCCCGTCCATGGTCGTGCAATACCCTGTGTTGCTGGCTAAGCCTATGTCCACCGTGGCGATCAGTGTGCCCTCCCTCACCGTATTTACCCTTTTCGTCCTCAGCCCTCTCATGGTAGTCTCCTCCTTGTTTCGTAATCGGAATAAACAGCTCCAGAAAAGTAGGATATCCTTACTTCTTGTTCCCCTCAATCAGGAACTACAATATAGCAAGCTGTAATCCTCAAAATTCCATTTTAAAAAAAGACAAGAGTTCAATCGCTAATAAATGACAAGGGAATTTCGATCTTATTGACTTTCCTAACCATTTCCCTTTAAAAGAGGAATAATCCGCCAGGAAAGTCTGTGCAGATCAATACCGATGCAAATCATTTTACCCTTGATATTAATCTAGTTTCTTTTTATTCTGGTGCCCATACAAAGTCCCTCCTTGTTAAAATTCACTTCGGAGACCTATTACCATGGCCGGCCAGGAAAAAACAAAAGAAGAATTGATCGATGAGCTGAGGGAACTACGAGATTTAATCAAGAGGCTTGAGGCGTCCAAAATGGAGCTCAAGCGTGCCGAAGCCAAGGCACAGAGTGCCCGCAGCTTTGCTGAGAACGTTATCGAAACAATACGTGATCCACTTTGGGTGCTGGATGAAGATCTGAAATTGCTTTCGGCTAACCGTTCCTTTTATAATACTTTCAAAGTAAAGCCAAGGGAAACTATAGGGAATCTTATCTACGACCTGGGAAACCGACAGTGGGACATTCCCCGGCTCCGGATATTGCTTGAGGACATTTTGCCCAAACACGCCCATATTAGTAACTTTGAAGTTGAACATGATTTTCCTATGGTAGGACACAAAATAATGAGACTTAATGCCCGTCAGATCCATCAAGAAGTAACTGGTAAGAAAATGATTCTCCTTGTAGCTGAAGACATTACGAGATTCAAGAGTCTGGAAAGAGAACGAAAGAATATCCTCTCCATGTTCGCCCATGATATGAAAAATGCCGTTATCACGTCAGAAGGTTTCTTATCGCGGCTTATTTCAGGCAAAGCCGGAGCCTTGGGAAAGAAGCAGCAAGACTATCTTGATATCATCCGTGATGAGCTTAAGCAACTGTCACAATTCATATCTGACTTTATGGAAATTGCGAGATTAGAAGCAAAAGAATATAAACCTATTCTTGCTCCAAGCAACATACAAGCAGAGATCCAGAAATGCATCGAGGCCGTCCAATTGGAGGCACAAAAGAAAAAGATCACGATATCTCTTGAACTCCAAGGAACGATGCTTCCTATGATTAATGCAGATGGGGATAAGATAAGTCGTGTGATAAGAAACCTTCTCGACAATGCGATAAAATATACTGACGAAGGAGGGACTATTACAGTCGAGCTGTCAGACAGAGGCAATGAAATACTTGTCTCCTTTATGGATACAGGTATAGGCATTCCAGAAGATCATGTGCCCCACATATTTGAACCTTTTTACCGCGTAAGCAGAAACTCAAAGGGATCGGGGCTCGGGTTAACCATTGCCAAAACGATAATAGAAGGGCATGCAGGTAGGATATGGGCCGAAAGGGCAGCCGCAAAAGGAAGTATTTTTAGCTTCACCCTGCCCAGGACTGGGGATTCCTATCGTGAAGAAAATCGTTGATGCTCACCAAGGACGCCTGGAGATCCTCGACAATCCTGACAAAGGGGTTACTTTTAGAAAAAGCGTTAATCGTCCGCTGAGATTAATCGGTTCAATCAATGTTACTTCCTGAAATGTTGTTTTTGAATTTTGGCCTGCCATGCCAGATTTCAAACGGAAATAGTTTTCAGGTCGGCAGGATTTAAACCATAGGCAAACAAGCCAGAGACCCCCACCCAAACCTAACTCCCTCGAAATTCAGATAGACTACTCGGATTCCCAGCTTCCTTTCTATGAGGAAGTCCTTGATCAGGATTTTGGAGTTTCCACGGATCACTCGACCATTCCTCTCCTTCCATCCCATTTTTTTCTTGATCATTTCTTTCCTTTCTCTTACACTCGTCCCATCAAAAAGGAAATTCTTATCACATAGAATACAAGGAGGATAAAAAAATGGATGATTGGAAACACAAGATGACATGCTTAACGGAGTGTCCGCGGTGCCATAAGCCATTAAATCCCCATGATTCGAGGATTTTGTCGTGTTATGATAACGAACCCATATGCATGGACTTTAAAAAAGGTGAAGAGGCGCGTCCTGATTATGAAGAGACGTCAAAGAGAATGATCGGAAGATGCATGACAGAAATCGAGTTAAATCAAGGAGATCCGGAATCCTATTGCTTTAATCATTTTTATCCGTACAAATGCTGATGCTGGTCGTGCTTATAGAGATGCCCCCCGATCCTGATTTTAAAGTAACCTATTTTATTAAACATCCAGGAGGCATAATCCGTTCCCCTCAATCATGAACTACAATATAGCAAGCTGAACCCCGGACCCTATTTTTTAATAACACTATCTCTGTGTGACAGGAAAATAACAAAAATATTAAAATCGGGTAACAGTTAAGGCTTTTGAATAATGGGCCACAAAAAAATTAAAAGATCAATCCCATTTTTTTCTTGACCTCTATTTCTCACGGCGTTACAATTCGATTTGTTCAAAAGCAAATCCTTCACAAAAAAACTGGTAAGTTTCAAATAATTTTGGATGTTTTTTGTGGATGTGTCCTTTGATCCCATCTTGCTTTAATTGCTTCGACTGTTTCCTCCCGCAAGGGATTAAACTTGTTCAGCCCCCAGCCTTACTGGGCGAATCCCATTTTTCTTTCAAAAAAATTAGTTTGCGACGGTTGAAATTCATGCAACTGTCTACAACCAGCCTTTCCTGAAAACGGAGAGGGTGTTTGTTTAACTATTTCCAGACCCGAACGGATCTTGTCCTGCGAATGGCGGAGTGGAAACGGTTGTGGGATTTTTTCAGGAAACGTGAACTTGAATAACGAGCGCATCTTCCGTCCGTCGTGGAGGAGTGCGTGGATTGGTGATTGGATTAAAAGATAAACCTCTACCTTGCATGGAAGATTCCATGTACCTTGGTGCGGGAAGTTTAATTCTATGTCAATTAATCAAGGAGGAGCAAGCATGAAAAGAAGGGTTACCTGGTTTGCGATGGTTGTTGCCACAATCATGGTGTCTTGGGCCATGCCTTTTACCGCCAAGGCCCAAGAAAAGCTGCGGTACAGTTGCTCTGCCCAGGTCTTTGAAGCCCTTGAAAAAGAAAGGATCCAGGCCTTTACCAAGGCTACGGGAATTGAGGTGGATCTCTATGTGGCCTCTTCTTCCGTCTCGATAGAGCGTCTTATGTCTGGACTGAGTGACATCGCCAGTATGCCCCGTGGGGGAACTTATCCCCTCAAGGAGGGCGGATATGCGGAGACGCCCTTCTCCAAGGACCCTCTGGCGATTATTATCAATGCCAGAGGCCGGCTGACCAACCTTACTGAAGAACAACTCCGGGGTATCTTCAGCAAAAAAATCACCAACTGGAAACAGCTTGGCGGGCCAAACGAGACGATCATTCTGGTCGTTCCCGGGAGAAACACTGCTGCTTACGAGAATTTCGGACATCTGGCCATGAAGCAAAAAGAGATCCATCATGACATCATGACCAATCTTTCCACCACGGCCTTGGAAGTAGTCAAACGTTTTCCTGCGGCTATTTCTTTCGTTACCCTGGGGGCTATAGGAAAAGCAGGAGGAGTAAAGACGGTCAAGATAAACGGTTTTTCCCCGAAGGACAAAGGGTATCCTTATTTTCAAGAATTTTCCTTTGTCACCAAGGGAAAACCGGCCGGAGCGGCCAAGACCTTTGTTGATTTCACCCTGTCGGAGAAAGGGAAAGAAATCATTGAAAAGAGAGGGATGATACCAATTGGGCCAAAAGAATAATTATTTTCAGGAGGTGACAATGGAAAAGGAATTTTATGAACGATTGGAACAGAAAGGGGTCTCCAGAAGAGACTTTCTGCGCTATTGTACCCTTCTTACAGCCACCTTGGGGCTCTCATCATCCTTTGTGCCGAAGGTGGCGGAGGTCTTCGCCTCACCCAAGCAGCGGCCTCCAATAATCTGGCTCTCATTCGGAGTGTGTACCGGTTGTACGGAGGCGCTTTTAAGATCCATGTATCCCTGGGTTGCCGACTTGGTTTTGGATATTCTCGATGTAGAATACCATGAAACTATCATGGCCGCAGCAGGGCATCAGGCTGAAGAGAATCTGAAGGCCGCGGTTAAAAAATACAAAGGGCAATTCATTTGTATTGTGGACGGCTCCATCGCTACTAAATATGACGGGGCTTATGGAAAGATCGCCGGCCGGACCTTTCTGGAAATTGCCAAAGAAGTCTGCCCCCAAGCCTTGGCTGTGGTCAGTATGGGCACCTGCTCCTCCTTTGGCGGCATCCCAGCAGCCAAACCAAACCCCGGCGGATACAAAAGCGTCGCTGATGCTCTGGGCATAAAGACGGTCAATATTTCGGGTTGCCCCCCCAACCCAGTTAATCTGGTCGGGACCGTTGTGAATTATCTCCTTCTGGGGAAACTCCCGGCTCTGGATGACTTGGGACGTCCTCTTTTCGCTTACGGCAACACGATTCATGACCAGTGCCCGAGAAGATCCCATTTTGAATCCAATAATTTTGTTCTTGAATTTGGCTCCATCGAGGCCCGCATGGGCTATTGTCTCTACAAGATGGGCTGTAAAGGACCTGAAACGTTTAATAACTGCCCGACCGTTAAGTTCCATGGTGGCACCAGTTGGCCCATTCAGGCCGGACATCCCTGCATCGGTTGCAGCGAACCCAATTTTTGGGACGAGATGACTCCTTTTTATAAGGAAAATATAAAGGCATAGTAAGCTCCAATTAGGTCAGATGATACTGTTTTTACCTCAGAACTTTTAATAAATATTTAAGGAGATCCTATGGGTACAAAAATAACAGTTGATCCGATTACCAGGATAGAGGGTCACCTCAAGATCGAGGTAGAGGTGGCCGGGGGGAAAGTTGTCAATGCCTGGAGCTCAGGCACTATGTTCAGGGGTATCGAAATTATGTTGCAGGGCCGGGATCCCCGGGATGCCCATCACTTTACACAGCGTGCCTGCGGGGTTTGAACATACACCCATGCCCTGTCCTCGGTGAGGGCAGTTGAAAGCGCAGTAAAAGTCAGGATTCCGGATAATGCACGCATCTTGCGGAATCTCTTGCATGGAGCTCAGTTCCAGCAGGATCATGTGGTCCACTTCTATCACCTCCATGCCTTGGACTGGGTGGATATCGTCAGCGCCCTTAAGGCTGATCCGGTCAAAACAGCCGCCCTTTCGGATAATGTCACTAATGCACCCTGGGGGGGTACGGCATATTTCAAGAGTGTGCAACAGCGACTGCAGTCCTTTGTCAACAGCGGTCAACTCGGCCCATTCAACAACGCCTACTGGGGGCATCCGGCCTACAAACTTCCTCCTGAAGCCAACCTTATGGCCGCAGCCCATTATATTGAGGCCCTTCGCCTCCAGGCCAAGTCAGCCAGAATGCACGCCATATTTGGCGGAAAGAACCCCCATCTTCAATCCCTGGTCGTGGGCGGTATTACCTGTGTGGCCGATCTGACCCCGGACCGTATCACCCAGTTCCTTTACGTCTGGAAGGAAACCCAGGAGTTTATCAAGGATGTTTATATTCCCGATCTCCTGGCTGTGGCTTCTTTTTATAAAGATTGGGGTGGCATCGGAGGGACGACCAATTTCTTGGCATGGGGCGATTTTCCTCTGAGCGATAAAGAGCCCGATGATCTCTTCATGCCCAGGGGGGTGATCATGAAGAGGGACCTGAAGGGCATAAAAATGCCGGATCAGATGAAGGTGACCGAACACGTGGCCCGTTCCTGGTATGAAGCGGGAATCCCCAAACACCCCTGGGAAGGGGAGACCAAGCCCCAACATGGGGATTATAATTCAGAGGGCAAGTATTCGTGGCTCAAATCCCCACGCTATGAGGGTGAACCCTGTGAAGTGGGACCTCTGGCCAGGGTGCTGGTCGCTTACGCCAGGGGCAAGAAAGAGGTCAAGGCGCTCGTTGACGACACCTTGAAAAAGCTGGGTGTGCCGGCAGAGGCCCTCTTCTCAACCTTGGGCCGGACAGCGGCCAGGGGCCTCGAAACCGTCGCTATTGGGGATGCCATGGAGGATTGGATTACGGACCTGGTTACTCATATCAAAGGTGGGGATATCAAGACCTATCAGCACTGGGATATGCCCGAAGACATGGTGATAGGCTACGGCCTGAATGACGTACCCCGGGGGGCCTTGGGTCACTGGATAAAAATCAAAGATAAAAAAATCGAAAACTATCAGTTGGTGGTTCCCTCGACCTGGAACCTCTGTCCGCGGGACGAAAATGGGAAGATGGGTCCGGTGGAAGAGGCCCTTATCGGAACGCCGGTGGCCGATCCGAAGCGGCCTCTGGAGATCCTTCGGACCGTTCATTCCTTTGACCCATGCATCGCCTGCGGAGTTCACGTCATTGACCCGGATTCCAACCAGGTTTACAAGGTGAGGGCGCTTTAAGAAAATCAGGCAAGGGGCAAGAGTCAGGAAAGGGAATGCGAAAAATGCAGAGTCATAGCCTCTGGCCCATTGCCAATAGCCCGCTTTCATTAATAATAGAGTTTGGACTTTTGAGTAAGGACCTACAACTCTAAACTCCGAACTAGTCACTCCAAATATAGTGGTCTAATGGATTCGCCGCACATCATGATCTTAGGCATCGGCAATATTCTTTTCAGCGACGAAGGATTTGGGATCCGGGTTATTGAAAAGCTGATGGATCTTTATGAATTTTCCGGGAACATCTCCTTTGTCGATGGAGGGGTGCTGGGAATGAATCTTCTGGGCATCATATCCGAGGCGGACCATCTGATTGTCGTCGATGTCGTCAGAAACGGGGGAAAACCTGGCACCATGGTCCGCCTTGAAGGGGACGGAATACCGGCCAGGATCAGAGCAAAAAACTCCCTTCATCAGGTCGATTTCCTGGAAGCTTTGACTATGTGCCAGGTCTTTGATAAAGTCCCTCAAACGGTAATCCTTGGCGTCGAACCCCAGGACATTGACACCCTTAAAGACGAACTAACCCCCTCCGTCCAGGCAAAAGTGGAACCGATGATTGAGGTGGTGCTTGAAGAAATTTGCCGACGGGGAGTCACATGTAGGAAAAAGAACAACTGATCATGTGTTTAGCCATACCCTCAAAAATAGTGGAAATCAAAGATGGCCTTGGAACCATCGATGTGGATGGCGTTATCAGGAAAATCAGCCTGCTCCTGTTGGAAGATGCCCAGGTCGGGGATTACGTTATTGTCCATGCCGGTTTTGCCATCCATAAGATCGACGAAATCGTCGCCCAAGAAAGTCTTCAGATACTGCGTGAAGCCCTGGCCCTGGTTGAAAAGGACTCCTGAACACCTCGAAGTTGCATAAAAAACAGGGCTGAATGGAGTAATTCCTAATAACGAAGCAGGGCTAATTAAGTATCAGGCTGTAATATATCAACAGTGAACTTCCATTTTAATAAAATCGCCGCCCTGTTTTTTACCCCTTGGGAAGGTCGGGTGTTGCTCTCCCACTAATGGCAGGATTGTCAAGGATTCGCAATCCCGCTTGGGGGAACTTCGCCCTTGTTGCCTCGGATCTGCCGGATCCTGGGATTTTTCAACATTGAGGTTTATTGTTCACTATAAATGTTGTATAATGCAGGCATTAGGTAAAAAGGATATTTTCCATTTAGAATTTATTGTGTACGTGTCGCTCTTTCCTTTCTAAAACACCATGATAAAACACTTAAAGTCGAAGCTACTTGTTTTTATTATTATCATTATTTGTTCATCATATCCCTTAGTCTTACTTGCCTCCCCCAAAATGCAGCATTTCGAACTCTCAAGGTTTATCTCGCCCGCAATATGCGGAGGGTGCCACGATGAAATCTACAATCAATGGAAAAACTCCTTGCACAACCTTTCGCATATCGACGGCATCTATCTCGCAGTCGCCTTCCAGTCCCTAAAAGGCCTCACTGACGCCGGTGAGATCAAGGAGAGCGAAACCTGCGTCAAGTGCCATACACCGGTTGGCTTTTTTTCGGGGTTCCCCAAAACGGTTTCTCAAGAACGGAACAACCCCGGTAAGGTGGCAGCCATTGCCAAACAGGGCATTCAGTGCGATTTCTGTCATTCGGTCACGGGGGCATATGCTGTCTACAACAACCAGGTAAAACTCGATCCGGGCCGTGGGGAAAAAGATCCCGGGATTAAACGCGGACCTTTTAAGGATTCGGAATCGGACTTCCATAAAAACAGTTACTCGGAATTCCACACCACATCAGAAATCTGCGGCGTCTGCCATAACATCCGCCATGTCGTATTCGGCACGAAGCTTGACACCACATACGAGGAATGGTCGAGAAGCCGATATAATTCACCCGACCCCCAAAAACGTGTAACCTGTCAAGGATGCCACATGTTCCAACGGCCCGGTATACCGGCTACCGGCTCGACCCCAAGACCGAAGAATCCAGGTCTGGCAGCCCAGGGCGGACCTCAGCGCAAACATATCTATACCCATTATTTCCTGGGCGGCAATATGACTGTGCCTTCCATGTTTAATGACAATACCAAGGTGAAAATGGCTGAGGAACGTTTGAAAAACGCTGCAGAACTTGAAATCGACCAATCGAGGATAGATAAAGGGAATATTGTCGTATTGGTGAAGAACACCGGCGCTGGCCACTTACTCCCTACCGGGCTCACAGATGTACGTCAAATGTGGCTCGAGGTTGTGGTAAAAGACGCCGCAGATAAAACAATTTTTTCCACCGGAGTGATCAAGCCGGGAGGATATCTGCCGAAAGGATCAATCCTTTTCAACACGATTTTCGGAGACGGCAAGGGCAAAGTCGTGGACAACA
The DNA here is from genome assembly GCA_049520575.1 of Thermodesulfobacteriota bacterium. Lineage (GTDB taxonomy): Bacteria > Desulfobacterota > RBG-13-43-22 > RBG-13-43-22 > RBG-13-43-22 > RBG-13-43-22. The sequence continues at coordinate 9,300 of JBEKPQ010000125.1, forward strand.
TTTCCAAAGCACGTCAGATTCTCAGGGACCATCGCGTGCCCCCTCTGGGGTTTTTAAAGGAAGTGCTGACGATATCGAGGACAGCCCCGAAACCGCTGTCAGTAAGGGTCAGACTGCTCTACATGAGCGTCTCACAGGAAGTGATCGACCACATCATGGGAAAGGGCAAGGCAAAAATCCCTTTAATCGTCATGGCTGAAGCGAAGAAAACCATTGAATGATGGTTTTAAATTAGGTAACCAAGTTCAGATCGTTCCGGTTATGAGTTGATCATTATCTCCTGTCTTGTCAAGGTATTGCAGTATCACACACTTCAGTGGAACTTCGCACTAAACGTCTTAGCGCTGCGGTCTTCCCGACATTTTCATCGTTTAAGTTGACAAAATCAGTATATTTCAAATAATCGGCGATTGTTGAACAACGCTTCAATTTCCCCTTTTTTATAAATTTTTTATATGTATCATTCGGGTCTCCTTTTCCCAAGACCGAAGAACCTGTCTCTCGGATGAGACAGGGGTGTTCTACCGATCCAAGGACAACCGGCAAAATAAATTTTTGAAGCTTTAGATTGGCTGGCGGCCATGACCTCTCATATCCCGAATCACAAGGAACAAATAGTTCGGTATTACGACTAACAATGGCTATTTTGTCCAAAAACTGTTTGTCGTCAGCAAAGAGTGGACAAACTAGGGTAAATTTAGTTTGCACTTTTGAAGTTGGTCTGGGTGGAAAAGACGGCTATACTTTTAGCTGTCAGAAAGGAAGAAAGCGTTGGTAGAAGATCCACAGGTTGCCTCAGCAAGGATGGTTCAAAAAAAGCCCTTCCCCAGTTATTTTCTGTTGGGGGGAGCCCTGTTTTTGTTCCTCCTCTATCTCGCTATCTGGCCCATGGTCTGGCACCTGGTCCTCCTTCCCCACGCCCGACCGGACAAGCACCAGCTT
>JBEKPQ010000126.1:0-10178 GCA_049520575.1 Thermodesulfobacteriota bacterium
ATCCTTAAAAGGCCTCACTTCCTTCCCTAACATTTTCGTACGGCCTCTTTGCTCGCTTTCTTTCTCTGTCATCTATTCATTTTCTACCATCTTTTCACTATCATCTATATCGCCCTCTACCCTGGCCATACCGGGCTTGCTTTTCCTTGAGATCGAAGCCGGGCAGGATCCCCTTTCCCAGGACGTAACTTACTGCTTTGCATATACGTAATTTCGTTCTTCGAAAAAATTTGAATTGTAATATTCGACCTTGTTCTTCTGTTTTTAGATGATCCCTTTTTCGTCCAATTCGTCTAGGGTTTCTTTACTGTACCCCAGTAATCGCCCGTAAATTTCCAGATTGTGTTCTCCAGGGCGAGGCGCACGGGTTTCTATCCTGCCGGGTGTTTTTGACAGCCTGATCGGATTGGGGCTGACGGGCAACGGTTTTAGACCGGGTACTTCCATATAAGGCAGCATGCCGGTTTCCTGAACGTGGGGATCTCGCGACACCTGGCCCAGTTCGTAGTAAGGGCTGCAAGGGATATGGGCGGCTTCCATCTCAGCCAGCACCTGCTCCACCGTGCGCACCCTTATCCAGTCCGCCACCAAGGGATCGATTTTGTCCCTGTGTTCAAACCGGCTCAGGTCATTGTGCAACTCCGGATCATTGATGAGTTCCTCATGGCCGATGAGTCTGGCCAGGCGTCTCCATATACTGTTCATGATAGAGGCGATGAACACATAGCCGTCCTGGCATTCAAATAAATCCGTGGTCGTCAGATAGGGGGCACGGTTGGCGATCATGGGCCTGGACCGGCCCAGCACTTCCTTTTCCGCAATGATGGGGGCCGTAAAGGAGAGGGCCGTCCTTAGGAGGGCAAGATCAACCATCTGGCCTTCTCCTGTTTTGTCCCGGTGACGCAGGGCCAGAAGGGTGCCGACGGCCGCAGCCAGGCCTGTTCCATAATCCATGGGATTGATAAAAGATCTTATAGGCGGTTTGTCGGCGAATCCTCCGCAATTCATGGCCCCGGACATAGCCTGGGCGATAAAATCAAATCCCGTTCGATTTCGATAGGGGCCTTCGCTTCCAAAACAGGAAATGGCCGTTAAAATAATATCCGGTTTTATAGCAGTCAGGCGGTCGTAGGAAAGGCCCATGGATTCGGCGGCAGCCGGCGTGAAATTGTGAATCACCACATCACACTGCCTCACGAGGGAATCTAAAATCTCCCGGGCCTCCGGATGATTTTGTAACAGGTTCAAGGTAATGCCCTTTTTATTCCGGGCATAACTCGGAAAGGACAGGTTATTGCCGTCCGGCCCGATCAGACTGTGGGTGCGATCTTCTTCTCCTCCGGGCCGGTCCACCCGGATCACTTCCGCACCCATGTCCGCCAGAATCATGCCGCAGTACGGGCATGAAATGAACCGCCCAAAATCAAGAACCCTGATGTCTTCAAGTACTCTTTGCATAATTGCTCCATTTCCACACGTCTATCCATCTGCTTCAAAATGTGAGCTTTCGGCGGTCAGCGATCAGCTTTCAGAAAAAATATCGCAAAAGGCCTATACTGACTGCTGTAGGCTGAAGACTATTCGGTTAATCTTTAAAACATATTAGTCAGTTAAAGTCAACTCCCTCCTGTTTCGTAAAATATCTTTTTATGCCATACCAGGCTTGTTTCTCTTTGAGATCAAAACGGGACATGAAGTCAGGAGGAAATCAGGTGATCTTTCGTTTGGGTTTCAGTGGCGGAGCCATGAACTGCCTTATGGCATCCAGAGGGGTATTTAGGCTGTTTAAGGGCTTAACACCCCTATTTTACCCGGTTTTACACTAATATTTTTATTTTGTTGGCCATTAAATCACCTCCCGGTCTTCAAGGATTAAAAGGAAAGGTTTTGGGATCTCAATTTTTGATTGTGCAATTTGTCGATTTATTATTAAATAGTATCTGAGAAAAGCAATGATTATCCCATACGAAATATTAAGCCGGAAAGTCTTTCAGGGTCTTGTTGAAGAATTTGTCACCCGAGAGGGCACTGATTCAGATTTTACCAAAAAATCACTAGAAGAAAACATCGAGATAATTAAGAGGCAATTGGAAAACAGAGATGCCTTTATTGTTTATGATAAGGCCACCCAAACCTCAAAGATTATATCAAAAAACCAGCTTGAACTAAAAATGATCATAGACCTGCCTTTATAATAAGATGGGACGTTGTTTCTGAATCAACTTTTTCCCCTCATCTATCCATCTCTTTTTGATTACCCATTCTTTTTCATCCACCCCCCCAAAAACCCCCATCACTTTTTTTGAATGATGGGGGTTTGATGGACTGCTTCATGGACCAGCCTTTCGGTTAGGGGTTGCCGGAATCAATAAAGCCAAAAATTACTTTTAGTTATATGAACCATAACAATTAAAATCAATTTAAATGAGTTAAAGCTAATCTCAAGATGCACCAATACGCAACCTATACGCAACCAAAAAAGAAAAAGGGGTCAACCTGTTTGGTTAACCCCTTCAATGTACTGGCGGGGTCGGCGGGACTCGAACCCGTGGCCTCCGGCGTGACAGGCCGGCGTTATAACCGACTTAACTACGACCCCGATTACCGGGTTGCTGAAACCGGGCACCGCCCCAAAGGGGTGGGAGTGAGACGAGATGTGGGGCGAACAAAAATGCCCATCGTATCTCGACCTTTTTGAGCAACCCTTAACAATAGTTATTACAAATCCTATAAAAAGGCAAATGGTAGGCGGAACAGGATTTGAACCTGTGACCCTCGGCTTGTAAGGCCGATGCTCTCCCGCTGAGCTACCCGCCCATCCTAAAAAACATCTATCTTAAGAGTTATACCACTGTCAAGAAAAAACAATGCGGGTTAGTGCCCTTAGGACACTAACCAATAGTTTTAGGTCTATTTATCATTATAAATTTTAAATTGTTCCAGGTGCATGGCTTCTTTGGACTCCACGGAGATCCTCTTGCCGATCCTTTGTTCCAATTCTTCCATGGCCTGGTGCTCTTCATCCAGAAGCAGGCCGGCAATTTCCGGATGGACCTGCAAGGTCAGGCTGTCTCCCGGCATCTCCCAGGCCTCTCGCTCAATCTGCCGGAAGATCTGATAGCAAATGGAATTCTTGGATTTCAGCCAACCTTCACCCTCGCAATAAAAACAAGGTTCCCGGAACAGCCGAGTCAAATTTTCACGGGTCCGTTTCCGGGTCATTTCAATCAACCCCAGTTCGGACATCTTAAGGACATTGGTCTTGTTCTTGTCTCGTTTCAGGGCTTCTTTCAGAGCATTAAAAACCTTTTCCCGGTCGCTCTTTTTTTCCATATCAATAAAATCAATAACCACCAATCCGCCGATATTGCGCAACCGCAACTGGTAGGCAATCTCTTTGACGGCCTCCAAGTTGGTCTTAAGAATGGTTTCTTCCAGATTCCTCTTGCCCACATAACGACCGGTATTGACATCGATCGAGGTCAAGGCCTCGGTGGCTTCAATAACGATATAGCCGCCTGATTTCAACCAGACTTTTTTGCCCAAGGCCCGTCCCACTTCCACTTCGATTCCATAGCCGTCAAAAAGGGGTTCTTTCACTTCGTATAAGTGGACCAGATGTTTCAATTTAGGCATAAAGGTATCGATAAATTGAAGAATCTGCTCATATTCCGGCCGGGAATCGATCACCAGGCGATCAACCTCCTTGGTAAAAAGATCCCTGACCGCTCGGAGGGTAATATTCAAATCCTGGTAAATAAGGCTGGAAATAGAAGCCCGGGGCATTTTCTGTTGGATATTGTTCCAAAGCTTGATTAAAAAATCCATTTCGGTCTTGATCTTGTCTTTGAGTGCCCCTTCGCTGGCCGTCCTGGCAATCAATCCAAATCCATCCGGTTTAATCTCATTTAAAAATTCTCTGAGTTTTTTTCGCTCCGTTTCATCTTCAATGCGACGGGAAACGCCAATATGGTCCATGGTGGGCATGAGGACCAAATGACGACCGGGCAAAGAGACGTGCGTGGTGATCCGGGCACCTTTTGAACCGAGCGGTTCCCGGACAACCTGGACCAACAGTTCCTGCCCTTCATTGAGCAGGTCCTCAATATTAAAATAAGGTTGACGGGATGTCGCTTTTTCTTCGAGTTCGACTTCCAGTTCGCCTAGACCTTCCTCCGGGTCTTCCTCCTCTTCCTTCATCATGGCCTCGAACTCTTCAAAATTGTCGGTTACATCAGTGATATAAAGAAAGGCCGCCCGTTCCAGTCCGATATCGACAAAAGCGGCCTGCATACCGGGCAGGACCCGGACCACCCGCCCCTTATAGATATTACCGGCCAGACTGTACCGGCTGGGTCGCTCGACATGAAGCTCGGCCAGGATATTATTTTCGATCAGCGCCACACGGGTTTCATAGGAACGGGCATTGATCAGTAATTCAGTAGCCATGATTAATAATCAATTTTTGGTTTTGTTTTTTGTTACACGAAGGACTCGAACCGTATTTTTATATTTAATACACTATTTGGCTTTGATTATCAACTATTGGTTATTAAGCCTAAAAGTTGACAAGAGGGTAATTCATGATAAGATAAACCAGTAAAGGCGATCAAGGTCCAATGATCGCCCGATTCAGACGCTGTAAGATTTGAATAGGGGTGTTACCGCCGAACAACGAAGGTTAATTTTTACTCTGAGAGTTTGATGCGTTATTATCCTGTCTTTTTGGATTTGCAAAATGCACCCTGTTTGGTTGTTGGGGGAGGGCAAGTGGGGGAACGAAAGGTAAAGACCCTGCAATCCTGCTCGGCCAAAGTTTATCTGATCAGCCAGGAACTGACCCCTTATCTTAGAGAAGAAGTGCAGCAGGGTAGGATTAATCTTCTTGCCCCATCTTACCAGACCGAATACCTTAAAGAGATGCTCCTGGTCATCGGGGCCACCGATGATCCGGAACTCAACGAGAATATCGGCCGAGAGGCCAAAGAACGCCGGATACTGTGCAATATCGCCGATGAGCCCATTGAATGCAGTTTTATCCTCCCCTCTCTGGTCTGCCGCGGGGATCTGACCATCGCCGTTTCCACTGCCGGGAAAAGTCCGGCGTTGTCCAAAAAAATCCGTCTGGATTTGGAAGAAGAGTTTCCCGAAATCTACGGCCCATATCTGGAGTTGTTGGGTCAAATACGCAACGAGGTCCTGGCCCGCAACATGTCCCAGGGGGAAAACCAAAAAATTTTTGAAACCTTGGTCAACTCTCCAATCTTGTCTTGGTTGGAAACCGGGGATTTTGAATCCCTGTTTAATCTTTTGGACCGTCTCCTAAAACCGCCTTCCCCCCGGACCAACTTAACTGAACTTTTAGATAAACTGTTCCCTTCCCTTCAGTGAGGACTCATGGCCGTTTTCTTTTTCAAATGCACATTAACTCTCTATTTGCTGGGCACTTTGGGTTATATTCTGTTTATTGTTTTTCAACTCAAACCCATGGCCCGAATTTCTTTTGGCCTTCTCCTTTTGGGATTTTTAATCCATACGTTCACTATCGGCTTCTGGACTATTCAAACCGGCTATTTCCCGGTTTATAATTTACGGGAGTCTTTATCGTTTTTTGCCTGGGCCATCATCGGAGTATACCTTTTGATCCAGGTTCGATTCAACCTCATGGTATTGGGCTCTTTTCTTTCTCCCCTGGCCGCGGTAATGATGATCAGCTCTTCCTTTCTTCCTCATCAAATCGGACCGGTTAATCCCCTGCTGCAAAATATCTGGTTGATGGTTCACGTAGTAACCATCTTTATTGGCAACGGGGTATTTGCCGTCGCCTTTTTGGCCGGGATCATGTATCTCATCCAGGAACGCCAGATCAAATCCAAACACTTAGGCCCTCTTTATCATCGGCTTCCCTCTCTGGAAGTCTTGGATGCCCTGAATTATAACTGCCTGATTCTCGGATTCCCTCTTTTAACCTTGGGCATGCTCAGCGGGTCGATCTTTGCCCAATACACCCTGGGTACCTTCTGGAGGTGGGATCCCAAAGAGGTTTGGTCCTTAATTACCTGGCTGCTTTATGCCGCCCTGCTGCACGGCCGTCTGGTGGCCGGTTGGCGAGGCCGGCGTTCGGCCATGATCTCCATTATCGGGTTTCTAATATTGACCTTTTCCTTCTTAGGTGTAAATTTTCTGGTTAAAGGATACCATAGCTTTTCGGCTTTTAAAGCCCCTGCCGTTCAGAGCCAGGAGTCTGAAAAAAGGATTTAATTTTGGAATTTGTTATTATTGGTCTGAATCATAACACCGCCGAGGTGGCCCTGCGGGAACAGCTGACCGAGTTTTTAAATCAAAAAGGGCCGGATTTTTCCTTCCTTAAAGGAGTTCCCGGGTTTAAGGAAACTCTATTCCTTTCCACCTGCAACCGGGTTGAAATCCTTTTTGCTGCCGATGAACCGGATCGGGCGATCCAGGAGTTGTTAACCTATTGGTCCGACGGACTTCTCCTTTCCCCTTCCGACCTTTTACCGACGATTTATATTTATCAGGCGGATGAGGCTGTCCGGCACCTGTTTCGAGTCGCGGCCGGCTTGGACTCCCTGGTCATAGGAGAACCTCAGATCCTGGGGCAGATCAAAGAGGCCTATCGGGAGGCGGTCAAGTATCACACCACCGGCGTTATCCTCAATCGCTTGCTTCACAAGACCTTTTCCGTGGCCAAACGCATCCGCACCGAAACCGGGATTGGCAGTCACGCAGTATCCATCAGTTTTTCCGCCGTAGAATTGGCCAAAAAGATTTTTCAGGATCTGTCCGGGAAAAAAGTCCTTTTGATCGGTGCCGGAGAAATGGCCGAGCTGGCCGCGGAACACCTCTTGAATAACCGGGTCCGGAAAATTACCGTGGCCAACCGGACTTTGGAACGGGCCATGGAACTGGCCAGGCGATGGCAAGGCCAGGCCGTTTCCCTGGAAGAGATCCCATCCGCCTTATTGGAAAGCGATATTGTCATCAGTTCTACTGGAGCCCAGGAGACGATTATCTCTTACCCGCAGGTTAAAGGTATCATGAAACATAGGAAACAACGGCCCCTTTTCTTCATCGATATTGCCGTACCCAGGGATATCGATCCCCGTATCAATGAAATGGATAATGTCTTTCTTTATGATATGGATGACCTCCAGGGAATAGTCCATCAAAATATGGCCGAAAGAAAACAAGAGGCCCTGCAAGCCGAAAGGATCGTTCAGGAAGAGGGTATCAAGTTTCGTTCCTGGCTGAAAGAACTGGAGGTTGTCCCGACCATTATCGGCTTGCGGAAAAAAGTAGAGGATATCTTTCAGAGGGAATGGAAAAAAGCCGGGTCGGTCTTGGAGGGTTTAACAGCCGAGCAGCAAAAAGCAGTTGAACAAATGACCGGTTCCATGATCAACAAGATCCTCCATGATCCCATCTCTTTTTTAAAAGAACCGGGCCATGATGATCGTAAAGATGAAAAAATTGACCAGGTTCAAAAAATATTTAAGATCAATAAAGGGATGGAAGACTTATAAAACATGCCCCGGGGAGCGCCACGAAGCAGGAAAAAGGATTCAAGTCCCGCCTCTGGCGAGATCGAACCCTATTTTCGTATTAAAAAGGAATGTCCTCTTCAGGAAAAGGCCCTCCACTCTGTGGTTCGCCGCCGAAATCTTTGTTTCCTGGTTCCTTTTCAGAAGAAACCCGTTCCCCGGCCGGTCCCAACATCTGCATGGTCTGAGCCAGGACTTCGGTGGTGTAACGTTTATTCCCGTCCCGGTCCTCCCAGCTTCGGGTGCGCAGCTTGCCTTCGATATAAACCTGCTTGCCTTTGACCAGATACTCGCCGCAGATTTCCCCCAACCGGGCCCAGGCCACAACCCGATGCCATTCAGTCCGTTCTTCTTTATTTCCGTCTTTGCCGGTCCAGGAATCCTTGGTAGCTATGTTAAAATTGGCTACTGCCGTTCCTGTGGCCGTATAACGCAGTTCCGGATCAGCCCCGAGGTTTCCGATCAAAATAACCTTATTTACCGAAGCCATGATTTCCCCCTTTAAAATTTATGCCCTAATAATCTTTTTGGGAATAGTAGCACATTTCTCCAATAGGGGCAAATTATTATCCCTTTGATTCTTACACCTTAAATCTGAAAATTTACCCTTACCTTTTTATCCGGTCAGAAAGGGGTCTTGTTTTTAATATTATCCACTAATAGGCCAGGGGCGTTGAAAACAGGCTAAGCTTTAGATGGATCTTTTTCACCAAGCTGTAATTGATCAAGAGATCACTTAAGCATGAAGAAAATAAATATATCGATTTTTCTGGCCCTGTTGGTAGTTTGTATTCTGGTTGGGGCTTTTGCCGGGATTTAAACCGCCGTACGGGCCAGGAATCTGGCCGATAAATACAACCACTTCCGATTGGTTCAGCACTACATTGAAGGCTGTCAGGCAGGCACGCTCGGGCGGCCATCAATGGCGAGAAGGCGAAGGCCTGTCTTACACGAGGCATCATCGCCTGAACTTATTGAGAACATCAAAGTTATCCTGATCGTTTTCAGCCTTGACGGCCGCACTCCCTCATCATAGCTTCCGGATGTAGGTAATCTCCATCCCCTTCTCTTCTTTTCCATTCTTGTCGGTACGATACATTTCAAACACCCAGGTATTGTTATCTACGATCTTGGTCACCGAACGCCACTTCATGGGTCCTCTGACGGGGTCGTCATGATAGTTTACTTGGGTAATGGTCTTGCCATCTGAACTGGCAGTCCCCTCAAAGAATAAAATGCCGGTACCCGTTGAATCTATCCAGGTCGAAACGTATTTCTTAGCATGGTTATCATACCCGGTGAAGCCGATGCCGGTGAACGGATTCCCCATCATGTCGCCGGTAAACTCTTGCTGCAAGAAGCGCCCACCAAGGATCATTTTCTGTTCGCAAGTGCCTGTAGATTCCATGGGAGGCTTGTTGGGTTCCGTCCACGACCTGAGCTTGGTGTTCCAACTTCCAGCCATGCTCGCCAGAAGCTTATGAGGGGCGCCCGGAGTTCCCAGCTTTTGATACACCTCCATCATCGCCTGCATGTCCATTTTGCCTTCCTGTTTCTTTTCTTTGGTCATCATACACCTCCTTGTTGAGATATTCACTCAAAGCCGCTGCCGACCTGCGGTTTGCTGAACGGGTTGTTTTTACCAGGCACGTCAGGTAGCCCTCACCTCATCGGTCAAATTCCCTAAACACTACCAGCAGTCGTTTCAATAAGTAAAGTTTCCTGTGTTTCCGCAAGGGGCATTCAGGACCATTTTTCATAAACTCTTATTTCCCAGCTCTCAAATCCGGCCGTCCCGCATCTCAAACATCCGGTCGGCATACCGGGCCAACTCCAGATTGTGGGTGACCATAATGATGGTCAGCCCCTTCGTTTTATTGAGTCCATTGAGTACCTCGACAATCTCCCCCGACCTTTTGGTATCCAGGTTCCTGGTCGGCTCAGCGGCCAGGAGTATTTCCGGTTTATTGACCATGGCCCCGGCTATGGCCACCCTCTGCATCTCCCCACCGGAGATCTGGCCTGGAAGGTGGTCTTTCCGATGTTCTATCCCCAGTAGTTTTAGGATCTGGACAGCTTCATTCTCCGTGCCGGGTTTTCGGAAGAAGGTTAGCGGCAAGAGCACATTTTCCAGAACCGTCAAGGTAGGAATCAAATAGAAATTCTGGAAAATATAGCCGAATATTTCCCTTCTGATCTTGGTCAGCTCCCCTCCCGATAGGTGTTTCCCATTGCCGAAAATCGATCGATCTCCGAGGTAAAATTCCCAGGAAGAGGGATGACCGCAAAACCAAAATAAAAAAACCGTTTTTCTTTATGGCCAATATATCCTCCTAAAAGAATAAATTCCTTCTAACGCCAAGAAAGACAATATGGTGAGGTTTAAGGTGGATATGGTACACTTCATACGCTTTGGGATAGGGCAAAATCATCCCTGGGCGTTTGAGGGGTCAGGATGGCCATGTTTTGGGGTTCGGCAAGAATTAGATCAAAGGTATCATTTTTCAACATAGATATGGCGGTTTCCAGAGGAACGGTAGATTTTATCAAGGCCCCATCATTGATGATTACATAAATAACTTCATAATGACTATTGATGTGCATGATTTTGATGGC
>JBEKPQ010000127.1:0-10166 GCA_049520575.1 Thermodesulfobacteriota bacterium
AAGACCTTTCTTGTGCAGTTGGTTGCTTGGAATATCCATATTATTTCCACCGAAGTGGAAATCCGTATTATGTCCCCCGAATAACGCTGAATAACGCTGGGTGATTAAGAGAGGGGAAGATGATCAAAAGTGAATCCAGTGGACAACGTCCCCTCCCTCCCACAAGGACATAGCGGGGAGTAGGCTTTATTTATCCTCTATTGGGAATTTGGCATTGAACCATTCATGCCAGCCTCCCTTCAAAACGTAAACCTTGGAATACCCTTTCGCCATCAATTGTCGTGCCACCCTGGCACTCGTCGCCTCATTCGGTCAGGCACAGTAGAAAACAAGCGTCTGGTCTTTTGAATAATTGTTCATCCAGGAATCGACTTTATCGGGTTCCTCCCTGACCGCCCCCTTGATTTTCGATGTGCTTGTGCTCCAATCGGCACCTGTCCGGACATCTACAAGGATCACCTTGGGTTTCCCAAGCATCCCCTTCAATTCTTCTTTAGATATTTTAGGGATCTCTTGAGCCATCGCTGCAATGGAAATCATGAACACAATCCCCAGACTCAGCACTGAAAGTAAAAGTCTATATCCTCTTCTCATCCGGTCCCCTCCTCTCATTGCAACCGTCCAATCGAATAGTTGTTTTCTGGTCGCCCGGTTTGTCCTGCTTGGCACATTACAAAAATATTTTTGATAAATATTTGCTTTTTTATAGGAAGAGTATAAGGCAAGAAAAAGACCGGGGCAAGGGAAAAGAGGCGCTTCCCTAAAGAATCGCTCTCTTCGTGAGCTCAAGGGGCAAGGAGAAAAGCAGAAACCGAAAGACCTTCTTTAGGCCGTTAGTTGCTTAGAATATAAGTATTGTGTGCCCGGGATAAACGTCTCGGGATAAACGTCGGCCAATCCATAACACGATCTTCTTAATGCCTATACCACTTTCGGCGTTCCCCCGCCTGCCTGACGGATCACGAAACCCTGGTGTGCGAGGCCCGTGCTTGAGGGTGTTCCCGCAATCTGGGCGAGATAAACCTGCCCCAAATTCTTGATGTGGTCTGTTACGTTATCGAAGTAGTCGAGATGAGCTTGTTCGTCCTCGATAATCGTCTCAAAAAGCTTCATACTGATGGCATCGCCATTCTCCCGACAGACGGCGGCAAACCGGTTGTATTCTGCAATGGCATTGTCTTCAAGGGCGGCGTCAAAGGAGAACGCCTTCTCAACGGTTTGACCTTTCTCTACTTTTCCCGCCAGATCGGTCGTAGGCTCACCACCAAGCTGCTTGACTCTGTCGGCAAACACCTCGGCGTGGCGCATCTCGTCAATGCCGATCAGTTTAAGATTGACCGCCATCTCCCCATAATCCAGGGCATCGAGGTTGTAGTGCTGGACCATATACTGGTGGATGGCCCGCAATTCCAAGGATCGCGCCTTATTCAGTACTTCAATGACTTTTTTCTTCCGTGAGTCTCTCTCGTTCTTGTCCATGGGGATAACCTCCTCTATGATCATTTTTTGTGATGAGTATAGTTAATCAGGCAATCTTTGGCGATTCATGGATTACCCGGCAGATCATCGGTGTTGTGGAATTAAAGATCATCCAATTTCTTCCTCACAGGAAAGACCTTCTTTGGGCCGGTGGTGGCATGATCTATTCAGGCCATAAAATACCGATTCGACTAATTCAAGATTGCCCCGGCTTTCTTTTTTATTTTTCAGACGGCTTGGCAACGAGTGGCGATTTCGTACCACTTCCCGTGTTCGATATTTATAAACTGCGCTTTGGTCTTTTTTGCCAACAGATCGGCAAATTTTCCAGCTATACGAAGGGAGCCCTCCACTCCGTTGCCGTCGTGATGTGTAGGAATGACAAGGCCTGCGCCTGAGATTGCGGCAACATCCGCCATTTTTTCCAAATCCGTTCCTCCCAGTTGAATAAATATGACCTGGGGCTGCGCATCTGCCGCAACCGGACGGAGATGGTCTTCTGGGCCCGAACTGTAGAAGAAAAGCCGCAGATTATCTTCGGTCTGGAAAAGGAAATTTAATTGCTCACCGCCCGTTACGCCGGCCAGATCGAGTTTTTCCAGCATCGCAGCAGTCTCCGGTTTTTGAACGAGGTTCAAGGCAGTCTCTATTTCCTTTTGAATCTTATTAAAAGCCCAAGCGGAATCGGCTTCTTTGCCCAGTAGCCGCGCGTAGGCTTGACGCATCGGAGGAAGCAGATTGATGTGTTGGCCGCGTTTCACCTCGATGCGCAGATCGCTGAAATGAACCCTATCGCCTGCGCTGACACGAATGAGGTCGCCCAAATCGATATTGAAGACCCTGGCCAGAGGTTCGGCGATTTCCTGGCTGCATAAAACCTTGGAATGGAACTTGTGCAGAAGTTGTCCTACGTCGGTCAGGTGATCGTAATGGCCGTGGGTGAGGGCGATATAATCGGCGCCGGTTACTTCGCTACATTTGATCGGCGCCGTAGGCGAGTAGTCGATGTACGGATCGACGACAAGTACTTTACCCGACGGCAAGACAAATTCGAAACAGACATACCCAAGCCAACGAAACCGAACGCCCATATCACACCTCCGCACTGAAGGACTTTCCACAAAAGTTATTACAATTAAGATTTTAGGAAAACATACTTATTTCTTAATTTCAATAATTCCGAAAATCAAATGCAAGTAATCGGTATTTTACTTAACAGCTACTTTTAGCGGGTAAAAAGATGGAGTTAAGGCCATTTTCAACCCTCATTTCTTGAGCTCACTAAATGAGCGATCCCTTGAGTCCTGCAAAAGGCAGGACGATCCCCTAGCGAAGCGCCCCTTGAGCTCACTAAGTGAGCGATCCCCTAGCGAAGCGCCCCTTGAGTTCGCCAAGCGAACGATCCCTTGAGTCCTGCAAAAGGCAGGACGATCCCCTAGCGAAGCGCCCCTTGAGTTCGCCAAGCGAACGATCCCCTAGCGAAGCGCCCCCTTTTTCTTGGAAGTTTCACGCCCTTCGCGTGGTCCGACCCCAAATCATCTGTTTACCTTTTCCTTTGAACTTACATTCCGTTATCTCGGTCCGACCCAACTCAACAACTCACAACTATTTTTCACACGATCGTCAAGCTTCCCGGATGATTATGGCAAGTTCAAATCCTCCAGATTGACGGGCCAATCAGTCATGGAGACACAGCCATCATCCGTCACCAGGACGGTGTCGGAGTGCCGGAAGCCTCCCAGTCCGGGGATATAGATTCCCGGTTCAATACTGATGACCATGTTTTTCTTCAGGACCGTTTCGCTGCCCAGGGCCACCCAGGGCGGTTCGTGGCCCGTAAGGCCAAAGCCATGGCCGGTGCGATGCAAAATGTATGGTCCATACCCGCGTCTTTTAATGACGTTCAACACTTCTTCGTCCACCGAGGCGGCGGGCACCCCCGGTTTCACCAGCCGGTATGCCAGCGCCCTGGCCTCCATCATCGCCTCAAAAGGATCGCGCGCTGCGGCCGGGACCGATTTGATGAAGAAAGTCCGTTCAAGTTCTGCGGAGTAGCCGTCCGCCTGAATGGTTATGATCACGACATTCGGCCCCCCTTCCTCAAGCGAATCAAAAATGCCCGGTACGGAATGGGGCTGGTTGGAAAGCGTTTTCGGCCATACAGCGCAGACAGCCCTGGTCATCAGAAGATTTGGGTTCTGTATTTCAAAGACGACTCTGGCCATCATCTGCCTGGTTCCCTCCGAGTTGATGACGAACTCCTGCGTCCCCGGCTGGCTCATATCCAGAACAGTTTTCATCCCTGTTCCCGCAATGCTGCTGGCGTGGGCGATACGGCCGATTTCATAGTCGCTCTTGACCATGCGGAGGCCATCGACGATATCGGCGACCTTCAAGCTGCCCGGCAGAATCTCCTTTAAGGCCAGAGAAATAGAGGACTCAATGCCGACGACGCTCTCAGAGGGGATCAATTTTCTTAAGGTGTCCACGTAAGTACTGCCCTGGGGGGCAGGGTACTCATAATAGGTGTGATATTCGATATCGATCAGTACGCGATCCTTCGCATGGCTGATTTCCAGGCCGGGCACGATCATCAGGAGATCCCTGGCAGCCGGAATAATCAGGAAAAATGGCCTTTCAAAGGGAATGTAGGCAAAATTCGTCAGGTAATATACATTTTCAGTATTCGCGCAGATGTAGTAATCTAGGTTTTCCTGCGCCATCAGGGAGCGGACGGCATTGATGCGCGACAGTAACTCTTCTCGGGTCGGCTTTGCCGTGATAGGCGTAATTTCGACGGCCATTTACAGCCTCCTTTCTTTGCTTAAAATCCCATAAAGTTGACGGCAGTCGTTATACTAATTTAATTATTCAAGGTCGTCCCTTATTTTCCTTCCCTAACCGTCTGGCCATCTTGACCACATTTTTTCCCACAGCTCTGGCCTCTTGCAGGGCCGTCACTTCGGGTGATCCCCCGGGTCCTTCTCTCACTTCACCCTTTTCTCTCCCGTAGCCGATACCGCCCCCGGCAATAACCATCCGGTGAATTGCGAAGAAGGTATAAAGCAAGCTCAGCACTTGACCGGCTCCTACCCTTCTGGCCACGACAATAGCCGCCGCCACCTTTCCTTTCAACTTTCTGGTCCGCAGAAACCCAAAAGTCCTGTCCATAACCGCCTTGGCCTGGGCGCTGACGTTGAGGAAATATACTGGCGTACCGAAAATCAATCCATCGGCTGATTCCAGTTTTTCATAGATGTCCTGCATGTCATCCTCGACAATACATTGTCCATCTTTCTCGCACCCAGAGCAGGCATCACAGGGTGCGATCTCCTTGCCCGCCAGCAGAACAAGCTCGGGTTCACCTCCGGCATCACGGACACCTTCCAGGGCCTCCCTGACCAAAATCTCCGTATTTCCACCCTCCCTGGGGCTGCAGACAATACCCAAAATCTTCATAAAAGCCGTAATCCTTTCTTAATTCCATTCAATGAATTTTGTGACATCCTTCTGTTAAACTCTCTTTCCATCTGATACCCTTATAGCTCTTCCAGTTTGCTGCATCGATGGCTTATCTTAGAAGCTGCTTTTAGGGGGTAAAAAGTTCGCTTTAAGGCCATCTTCAACCCTCATTCCTTGAGCTCATAAAGTGAGCGACCCTTTAGCGCAGCGTCCCTTGAGTTCGCCAAGCGAACGATCCCCTAGCGAAGCGCCCCTTGAGTTTGCGTAGCGAACGATCCCTTGAGTCCTGCAAAAGGCAGGACGATCCCCTAGCGAAGCGCCCCTTGAGTTTGCGTAGCGAACGATCCCTTGAGTCCTGCAAAAGGCAGGACGATCCCCTAGCGAAGCGCCCCTTGAGTTTGCGTAGCGAACGATCCCCTAGCGAAGCGACCCCTTTTTCTTTGAACTTACATTCCGTTATCTCGGTCCGACCCCAAATCAATTCCTATAATATAAAGACTTTTCGGGACATTATCCTGAAGCCGCCTCGACAAAAAAACTGGATATTCGGGGGCATTTTTAGGGATGGACTTGAGCATCGATTTTTTTCAAAAAAGTGTTGACTTTCCCCAAAATAGTAATATTCTGTAATCGCAGGTATGCGCGGGATTTACCTCAGGTCGGCCGAAAGGCTGGCAGCCCCAAGCGGGTGGGTTCCTGAGGCCCGGGACCTGCATTTTTATTTAAAATCTATTCTAAGCCATTCTAATTCTACTGCGGTTTCCAACCTGTGATCCATCTCCCGAGGCCAAAATTTTAATCCATAACCACGATATTTCCCTTCATGGTGGTAGACTACCGGTTTGAGCATTCGAATATAGCGATCCTCTATAAAACCATATCGAGAAGGTTGTACTGCAAAAAAGACGCTGCTGGCCACAGCATCTGCGATTTGGAGGCCCATATTCTTCCCAGGTGAATACGCCATAAATTTGTCAGGATTGATGACATTCCAAGCTATTCTTACATCCGCAAATCGTGTCTGGTCTTTCAGTAATCCCAGATATTCTTTCATTTCCTGGTAGGACATCCCGGATCGGTTAGAGAAAATGATTTGAGCACTTCCGTCACCGCTATCCTTAGGAAGCTTGTGGTCCCTACAATACCAGGATACCCTTTCTAACAGATACCGAACGGTGTAATAATACAACCTGAAACGTTCATGGAACTTTTCCGGTTCTTTAATGGATGGTTTATAAGTTATCACTGAAACGGTTCGAAGATGGGCTTTGCTTATTTCCCCGATAAAGGGCAACCGTTGTTCATGCTTGAGATCTCGAAAATGAAGGGGTTTCTTTTCCGGTTTCTGCAATTGAGTTCGGATACGATCAACCAGTTTGACCGTCTCTAATTCGGTTGCTTTTTTTATTATGACTGCCGAAAGGACAAACCACTCCGAACTACCACGCCCGAATGAAAATCCTTCATCTCCTGATTCATCCACATAGACCACAAAAGTTGGTGAGGACATTATCTATGCCTTTTCAATTTGTTGCGAATTTACATCCTGATTAATCGTTATCTTCCTCTAATGCATCATGCCCCATGCGGTATTTTATGTCGTAGTTGATGATGAAGTCCATTTCCACCTCGGTAAAACCATAGTGCCGGGCAAGGACGCAATCGATTTCGTCTAGGATTGGTTTAGAAGAATAACCTGCTCCTTTCTTAATCCCACAAAAATTAAATAGGTAAGGTGTCCCCGGATTCCTTAATATCATTCTTACCGATCAGCTCCCTTATTGAAACCCAGTCCTTCCCTTTTGGCATAATAAACAAACAACTTCCATTGCTTTTGAGCGCCCATAATTCCCCAAGCCGCCGTTTCTCTTTTGAGTCGTCATTGCTCCACCGGTCTGCACCTTTATACTCAACCACCAGATAGCGATCGTCTTTCAGTTTGCATACAAAATCGGGATAAAATTTGTCTGTTGATGTTTGCAGCCAGAAAGATAACGCTGGTTGTCGATCAAGGTTGCGGACCCAGAATTCGACCTCTTCTATTTGGTCAATGAATTGGGCGCATAAAAACTCCTCACCTCTGTCGTCCAGATCACCTACTTTCGGGTAGTAGTGCTTTGAAAAAGTATCCGACGCCGGACAAATAAATCGCGTCGGATATTCAGTCCCGTAAGAAAAGACCTTCTCCGGTGTCACGACGACGTCATTCACGTCCTGAAAGAGTAATTCTTGGTAGGCTTTTGCGCGGGCCTTCTGTCGATATCCTTTCAATTTCTCTTCGGCTATTTTTCTCAGAACAAATCTTTTTCTCACCATTTGGCTTAGCGCGAGTTGTCTTTGATCCACTAGATCGCCGACCAGAGCGGTCAGAAAACCTTCTTTTTCTTCAGGGGTAAGCTCTATGAACTCCCGCAGATTATAATCAAGCCAGTAAATGAGCTGGCTTTCTGTCCAATTTTCAACGGCCTCGATGATTTGCAATTGCCTGTTTAGTTCGGGGATGAATCGCGACCTGACCTTTCCTTCCTGTCCCACGTCGATTTCGCCGAAGAGTCCTTTCTCGGTAGTAATGAGCTCCATTTCAGCATCTGTAAGTCGAGGGTCGTAACTCTCAATCTCCCAGCCTTTCTCCATAAGCTGATCTTCATCAAAAAGTTCAATCTGCTCCCCTCTTCGTATGCACAGAAAAGGCACCTGAAAAGGAACGCCCTTTTCCGACGGGCTTTTCACAACACCCATAAACTCTTCCCGGTATTCCTTGACGGCATCGGCCCATACCTTTCGGGAATTATACATGAGCAAGTTATCTTTTACCTCTTTCTCCTCTTCATGAGTCAGCACATCCTTGATGGTAATGGTTTTCTTGTCGGCATCAACTTCAATCTTTGCCTGCACTTCGGGAGACAATCGCTCAATGCTTGGAACTTCAATGAGGTCAACCGTTTTCGGGGAAGGGGCGCTGTAGGCTTTCGGTATTGCAACTCCTTCCATTTCCAGTTGAACAGGCTTGACAAACTCCGTTGCCTCAAGCGGATTGAAACCATTTTCTACAAGGGCATCAACAAGGTTGTTCGCAGCTTCTGCAAAATTACGGGAAGTGACAAAAGCGTAAGCCCGGTTCAAATCCTCAATGGTCCTTTCCCGGCAATTTGGCAAGCGAAGTATTCGTCCAAGTATCTGTTCCACCGCCCCGACAGACCGTTGTTCTGCAACAGAACAGAGCATATAAGCAAAGGGGCAATCCCATCCCTCGCGAAGCGCTTGCACGGTAATAACGAATCGGATAGAACAATCTCTTGCCGACAGATCGACATCCTCAAGGCCCCTGTCTTCACCAGTGGCGCGTGCTATTTGATCGGCGGGTATGCGATGGTCCTCAATGAGGCTCTTTTCAATAACATCGACAGTAAGCGTCTCGTGGCCCTGCCTTCGCGGCTGCGCCTGAATCAGCATAATGGGCCGGATATAATCACCGGTCCTTCGTTTTTCTATTTCTGCGTCTTTTTCCAGTCCAGCCCGTTGCGCAATGGCGTCGGCCAGAAGGGCCTGCCAATCCGAATGGACTTCAAGACGGATGGGAAGTTTAATCATGTATTCGGCCTTCAGTTCCGCTGCCGAAACACTATGAAGAATGTTGCTGGGGCTCTTGACGGTATCCGGCGTTGCAGTAAATTCCACAATGGCTGCCGGCCTGAATCGGGCAAGGGTGTCAAAGGAAAGGTCTGTTCTTGCATTATGCGCTTCATCGACGATAACCAGGGGCCGGTGAATCCGCATCACGTTTGCCAGCGAGTAATTAATGACGCCGTTCTCATCTTTGTCGAGAATCTCAAGGATCTCAGCGAGGAGATTCTGGAAATGATGATGAAGGGCTCCGGCACTCTCGTATACTTTTCTACCTTCCTTATCTTCGACGCGGAAGGCCTGCAATGTTGAGACAATGACAACCGTGGAAGATACAACAACGCCCTGTCTTAAACTAAGCGCCTCTTCAACGTCCATGACTTCAACATTATTGAGGGTAGAATCGAGAGCCTGACGATAGGGATGGTTTCTGTCGCGAAGCGCCTTTATTGTCTGCGACCTTATCGCGTTTGACGGTACAAGCCAGAGGACAATGGAATGGTCTATTTTGAGAAAATCTCTGTTTGCTATAGCTATGGCGTAACAGGCCAGAAGCGTCTTACCGCCGCCCGTGGGAAGGCGCAGACAGATGTAAGGGATATCGGCAAGCTCCGAAGGTTCGGTGATGGAGCGATAGGGAATGCCTCGTTCCCATAGGGTTTTTGTCGTCTCGTAAAATGCGGAATCGGCGTCCTTATGCCTGTCGCAGGCCTGAAAGTAGCATTGCAGAGAATCGAGAACCTTTTCCTGATATGTTTTGAGTTGCAGCATCATTTCACCCTGATCTGATAAGGAATCTGCCGGAAGACAACATTCTCTTTCTTAAGCCGTGGAGGACTCAGGCGACAAGCTGTGCCGTAGACAACCCTGGGACCGTCATGAGGTGGAAGATTGGCAAGGACCTTCTGTGTAAGCACATTACCACCATTAGGCTTCTTGTCCTTCAGAACACCATTGTAGAGTAAGTAAATGGCCCCTTTGCCGTGTATGCCGATTAAAGGCAACTTCTCTTTTTTTCTTTCTGGTATGGGTTCACCAGTTTCCGTGAAAAAGACATGCCGTGCAAGCTCGTCGTAGGTGATCCGCGGGTTGATCCTTCCTGTTTCATCAAAGCAGGGTTCTCCAAGTACGCAGTAACGGAAGCCGCTTCCGAGACCATCAATTCTCTCGCCTTTTGCATTTTCGTAGCCAACGGCCACCTTTTGCACTCGCTTGGTCGTGACGTCGCGGCTGATGGCAGCCTCCATCTCTACAAGGACAAATCGTCGATTCCCGCCGTCTTGCTTGTTAAGTTGCATCACTGCATGGCCTGTTGTGCCTGATCCAGCAAAGGAATCCATGATAATTGAGTCTTTGTCAGAAGCAGTTTGGAGTATACGCGAGATTAGTTTGGTCGGTTTCGGTGTAATGAAAACCGACTGCGAATCAGGAAAATTAACCAATTGTATCAGTTCCTTCTTCGCATCTTGAGTGTGACCAACATCTTTATAAAACCATATGGTCTGGGGCACTACCCCTTGCTTAACCTCAGAGAGGAATCGCTTGATTTGCGGAATGGAATTTCCACCTTTACCCCACCAGATGCGATTGTCATCATCAAA
>JBEKPQ010000128.1:0-10117 GCA_049520575.1 Thermodesulfobacteriota bacterium
TTTCGATCGTGGACTCATAATTTTTCCTCCTACCGGACACTTCCTTCCGGTAACATTAATTATGAGTCAACGATCCTTTTAGTTTAACCCCCTTGGTAACATTTAATATGATTCAATTCGCTGAGACATTTCTCCTTGACCATCTTACCCCCCTGTTTTATACTTCCCTCCTACATTTGAAAAAAGAAAGGGGAATTTGCATGGATTTTACCGAACTTCTTGAAAAACGACGTGCTGTCCGGGATTTTGAGGATAAAGCGGTTTCCTTGGATGTGATTAAGGCCATCATCCAGGAAAGCATCAAGGCCCCCAACGCTGGTAACAGGCAACCGTGGAAATTCATCGTGGTCAATAATAAGGCCATGATGAGAAAGATATCCGATGCCAGCAAAAAAGTCATTATCACCGGGATTGAAAAGGACCCCGATTCGCCTATGAAAGGGTACCTGGAAATTCTAAAGAAGGAAGATTTTAACGCTTTCTACAACGCACCCTGCGTGGTGATCATCGTCGGTCCGATAAAGGGTGCAACCATCGCCCAGGACTGCGGTCTCCTGGCTGCTTATTTTATGCTCTCGGCCGCTTCCAAAGGATTAGGCACCTGCTGGATTGCTCAGGGAGCGGAAGCCAGAGATCCCGAACTGTTGAAGGAAATCGGTCTGCCCGAAGGGTATCGGATGTGGGCCCCTATTATTCTGGGCTATCCTAAAATGATACCTCCCATGCCCGAACGTAAGGAACCCGATATTATTAAAATCATTTCTTAAAGGATTCAAGGGCCCAAGGATTCAAGGATTCAAGTGAAAGGCCTGAAAGGTAAAATCCTAGAATCCCTGGAATCCTAATTTGGTTTTAAGCCCTTACGCTCCTTTGGAGCGTTACAAAGCTCAAAATTGGGGTTCACCGAACTCCAAACTCCGAACTTTTTTTATATTATTATAAGGAAAAACCTTGGAAGAAAAAAAATGGACTAAAGAAGTCCCGGACCTTGATCTGCTTTTCAGGCCGCGATCCCTGGCGGTCATCGGCCTTTCCCGGGATCCGGGCCGGGGAGGCGGGTTTATCTGGTGGAAAATTATGACCCATGGTTTTCCAGGGAAAAAATACCCTGTCAGCCGGAGCTGTACTGAATTGGACGGGATTCCCTGTTACCCTTCCCTGGCTGACATTGATGAACCCATTGATCTGGCCATTGCCGCCCTTCCTGCAGCGGCGATAGAAGGTTTGCTTAACGAATGCGCTCAAAAAGGAGTCAAGTTTGTCGTTATTCATGCCGCCGGATTTGCCGAATTAGGGGAAGAAGGAAAGCAATTGCAGGAGAAGGTCCTCACCATTGCTCGAAATCATGGAATGCGTTTGGTCGGACCGAACTGTATGGGTCTTTTTTGCCCGGAGTCCAGGCTGAACACCATCGTTGAAATCGATGAATCGGATGCCCTGCCGGGAGGGACTGCCTTCTCCGGACAAAGCGGTTGGGCCACAGAACATTTTGTAGTCGGAGGAAATGCCAGGGGACTCAGATTCAGCACTATCATCAGCAGTGGGAATCAGGCCGATCTGAATTTTTTTGATTTTCTTTCTTACTTCGGCAGTGATCCTGCAACCAAAATCATCTGTGCCTACATCGAAGGCCTATCCCGGGGAAGGGAAGTGCTTAGCCTGGCATCCAGAATAGGGCGCACAAAGCCGGTCATTATCTGGAAATCCGGATTCAGCCAGGCCGGAGCGCGGGCCGCCCTGTCTCATTCCGGCTCCATCGCCGGAAATCGTGGAGTCTGGCTGGGCGCAGCCCGAAGCGCAGGCATCGTTGCGGCCGAAGGATTCGAAGACCTGGTCGATCTGGCCGTGGCCTTTTCCGCTCCTCCATTTCCCAGGGGCAAAAAAGTCGGCATCATGGCCGAGGCCGGAGGGGGCGGAATATCCACGGCCGATGCCTGTGAAAAATTGGGACTGGAAGTGAACCCATTCAGTCCGGGGTTGAGAGATCGACTGACAGGATTTTTAAAGGATTATCTTCCTCCTTTTTCCGGCACCAGCAATCCCCTTGATCTGGTATGGCTTCCCAGGGAAACGGCCTTGACCATCTGCACCAGGTGTATTGAATTGATGGCTGAAGAGGTGGACTCGGTCGTTATGATGTCCTATATACCTTTCGTCGTCCCGGAGATACTGCCGTCATTCATAGACACCCTTGCCCAATTGAGAGACCGGTTTCGTCTTCCAATTTATGTCGTACCTCCATACGCCGCTAAAGCCGGGGAGGCCATGAAGACCCTGACCATTGCCGGCCTGCCTGCTTTTCCTTCCTTTGAAAGGGCGGCCAGGGCCGTGTCGGCCACTTTTAATTGGCAGTCCTGGGCTTCTCCGGCATAAATTGAAGTACCTTTTCTCTGATCGAATGCTGACGTGTTAAGAATTTTTTATACTTCCAGATATTTCTCGCGAGCCTGGGGGTTGGCTTTTAGTTCTTCTATAGTACCGGAAAATCCGATATGGGCCTTGCCCATCAAGTAGAGACGATCGGCCAAAGACATAGCCACTTTAAGGTTATGCTCCACCAGGAGGATGGATACACCGGCCTTGTTGATCGCCTCGAGAACATCTCGCACTTCTTTGACCATGAGTGGAGCCAGGCCTTCCGTGGGCTCGTCAACCAGAAGAAGATCTGGATTACCCATCAATGATCGACCAATGGTCAACATCTGCTGCTCACCGCCGGATAGAAACCTCCCTTTTTGATCAGCCCTTTTCTCCAGCATGGGGAAGTGGCGGAAGATCCTTTCCACGGTCCAAGTATTCGGATCATGGGGGTTTCTGATTTTTCCTCCCTTAACTCCCAACATCAGGTTATCCACAAGGGAGAGAGTGGGGAAGATGCGTCTTTCCTCGGGAACATAACCGATACCGGTATTGGCTACCGTATAAGATGGATATCCTGTAATATCTTTTCCCTTAAAGATTACCGATCCTGATTTCGGCTTGACCACACCCATGATACTTTTTAAGGTTGTACTTTTCCCCATACCGTTGCGACCCAAAAGGGCGACCAATTCCCCTTGATCGACGGTTAAAGATATCCCCTGTAATACATGGCTCGTGCCGTAGTAGGTATTCAAATCGCGGACTTCCAGTAACATCGTGGCTTACCCCGTAATTAGAATTTTCAAATTGGAACCATAAAATCCTGAAAGGTGATTTTTAAAATTCCATTTCTCCCAAGTAGGCATCCTTCACGGCTTGATTCTCACGGATCTCAGCCGGCGGCCCAGTGGCCAGGATCTCTCCATAATGAAGAACCGTGATGCGATCGGCCAGGGAGAAGACCACATCCATATCATGCTCAATGATGACTACAGTTTTACCCTCAGTCAGCTTCCTGATCAATTCCACGGCCGTATGTGTTTCGTCTCTGGACATGCCGGCTGTAGGTTCGTCCAGCATGATCAGTTCGGGATCGGTGGCCAGGGCCATGCTGATTTCCAGGGAGCGATGCTTACCATAAGAGAGCATTCCGGCTGGGATGTCACGCTGTCCATCCAGATTGATCCGCTTCAAGATCTCATCGGTCTCATTGGTTATGTCCTGCATCTTGTCCAGTTTTCGAAACATCTGGAAGCGGATCCCATTTTTGGAGAGGACAGCTTGCCGAATGTTCTGAAAAGCGGTTAGACGAGCAAACGTGGTGGTAAGCTGAAAGGATCGTCCCATACCGATGCGCGCCAGTTGGTGCGGCTTGAACCCGGTGATCTCCTTCCCTTTAAAGAACACCTGCCCTTTGGTCGGATGGTACAATCCGGTGATAGTATTAAAGAGAGTTGTTTTTCCGGCTCCATTAGGCCCAATGAGGGCCAGCCGCTCTCCTTCTTTAACCTGCAGGTTGATATCAAACAGGACTTCCAATCCGCTGAAGTCGTGATACAGTCCTTTGGTCTCCAGTATATTCATGAAGTCGTCTCCTTTTGAAACCACTTGGCCTTGACTGTATTGAAAAGACCGACCAGTCCCTGCGGTGCGAACAAGACCACCAGGATGAAGATTGTGCCGTTTACCAGGCCGATCCGGTCAGTGAATCGAATAACCACATCTTCTAAAATCTGGAGGACTCCCGAGCCGATGATCGGCCCGAAGAAGCTCCCTACGCCGCCGATATAGGCCATCATGAGGGGTTTGAAAGAGGTACCGATATCCAATACCCCTACAACGGAAACCAATTTCATCAAAAGGGCGTGAACCGCACCGGCAATCCCGGCGAAGGTACCACTGACGACCAAGTTGATCGCCTTGGTTTGGGGGAGATTAAAGCCCAGGTAGTCCATCCGCAGGGCGTTATCCCGGACGCCGACTATGAGGCTGCCGAAGGGGGTCTTGGTGTAAAACCACAAAAGGTAAAGGCAGATTGCTACAACGACAATGGCAAAATAATAAAAATTTATCTTGTCGGTAATGTCAATGGACACAAGGCCTGGGATGTTGAGCGGCGGAATGGATGTTATCCCAATACCATCCTCCCCACTGGTTATCTCCCGAAACTTTAGGGCGGCGACAAATATGAGCATGCTAAAGGCCAGGGTCAACATGGCAAAAGCGGTCCCGCTTACCCTGACCAGCAAAGGACATAAGATCAAGGCCAACAGGCCGGCGGCCAACCCGCCGACCAGGATGGTCGGTAACAGGGGAAATCCCTCGATATGTCTCAAAACGAGAGCGACCGCATAGGCCCCGGTGCCGAAAAACATGGCGTGGCCAAAGCTGAGCACCCCCATATAGCCCAGCAGGATATTAAGCGTGACCGCATACAAGGAGAAAATAGCAAAGGCTATAAACATGTTGAGATAATAGAAATCGACCAGATGTGGAAAGATGGCCAAAAGGATAATGAGCAGACCCCAGAGAATCCAATTAGATAGTTTTGCACTCATTCTCTTTCTCCAAATAGACCCATGGGTTTAAAGGCTAACACCAGGGCCATGAAGGCAAACATCAAGACCGGCGCCAGCCGGGGAATAAACTGAATCCCATAGGCATTCAACTCACCAAGAAACAGGGCGACAACAAAGGCCCCCAAAAGACTCCCGAATCCTCCTACCACCACCACCACAAAGGCATCCATCCCTAACATGTCGGCCATCCCCGGAAAGACGGTTAAAAGAGGGCCGGCCACGGCCCCGGCTACACCGGCCAGCCATATTCCGACTCCAAACACCAGCATAAAGACAAACGGGGTATTGATCCCCAGGGCGCTGACCATATCCGCGTCGGAGACGGCCGCCTGAACAATCTTGCCCAAACGGGTTTTGAATAGAATCAAGGCCATAAAGCCCAAAATCACGATGGACAGTCCGATAATGAAAAGCCGGTAAACCGGGTAGGTCAGTCCCGCAACCCTTATTAGCCCGCTCAGGCTCTCGGGTGTCTTGACCACTAGGCTCTCGGTCCCCCAGAAAAACTTGACGATTTCCAGGATGACCGTCATTATCCCCACAGTGATGAGGAGTTCGGCCAGGTGTCCGTGTTTATGTACTGGTCTCAGGAGAAACCGTTCGGTCAAAACCCCGACGATTCCGGTAAAAATGGGGGCGATTAACAGGGCCGCCCAAAAATTTCCGGTCAGTTTTAGAGCCGTGAAACAGAAATAGGCGGCCAACATGGTAAAAGAGGCATGGGCGATGTTTAGAATCCCCATCATGCCGAAGATCAGGGTAAGACCGGAAGCTATTAGAAAAAGCAACATTCCATAGGACAGGCCGTGAATGGCTTGAGCAACATATAAGACGGCGGTCGGACTCATCTGTATATCCTCCTGCAGAAAAAGCTTACCAAAAGAGCAAAACTAAAAGCTCGCCTCCGCTAAAGGCGGGGGCGAGCTTTTAGCAGGGCAATAATATACCCTATTTCTTTGCCGGGGCGGCTGGTTTTTTAACTTTCGTTACGCGTCCTATGAGTCTTACATCGAAGGTGGGCAAGCAGTCCTTGGACGGTATCAAAAGAGGATTCCCGGGACCGGCGACCTTGGGGTTGTCCCAAGGATGGGGGTAGACCATTTCGCAGATGTAACGGTCTGCTATAACCTGGTGGTCATCGGGCCGCATGTAATGTTTCCAGCCAAAGGCATCGAAGGTGTCTCCTTCAAAGGCAGCGATGACCTTCTTTGAATCAGTGCTTCCGGCCTTTTGCATTGCCTGAAATAACCAGTAGTAGCCTGTAAGGTTTCTATACCAGCCGCCGTTGGGCCATTGGTAGATCACTGTATTATAGGGGGCTTTCCAGGTCTTCCACCGAGCGTTCCAGATATCACACAATTTTTTTGTATTGGGCATCCTGCGGTCCAGTTGAAAATCTGGGCATAGAATCAAGCCGCGTCCGGCCGGACCACCAATCACTTCCAGGGGACGGGGGTCGTCCAGAAAAGGACTGGTCTGGGGAATAAAAAGGTCGGGGTTCAAGGGGCTTTTTAGACCCATTTGCCTGGATTGCTGGATCAGGTTCACATTATCCGCCCCCCAGGCCATGGTGACAATCACCTCCGCCCCGGAGGCCCTGACCTTTTCCAGATAGGGGGCGAAGTCCTTGGTGAACAGGGGAAAGAATTCTTCGCCGACGATCTTGGCATTGGGTTTGTATTCTTTCATGGTCTTTTTAAAGACGGAGGTAGATTCGTGGCCCCAGACATAGTCCTGGGCTAAGATGTAAAACTTGGTTTCCGGCCGATTTTTGTAAAAGATAGCCAGAGCCTTGGAGGTGGTGGAAGAGGTACCGCAGGTGCGAAAGTAATATTCATTAAAATCCGGAAGTTCATTGAGTTCATCGGAATAAGCGGACATGTTTACAAAGATGACCTTATATTCCTTGGCCAGGGCTTGGCCGATCTTGGCTAGACTGGAGGCGGCCACACCCGTAAAGGCGACAATCTTGTCCTGCAGGATCGCTTTTTCGAGTGCTCGTTTGGCCGGGTCCGGCGCCGACTGGGTATCGATCTTGACGATCTGGATCTTTTTCATCTTGCCGTCCACCTTGATTCCGCCCTGGGAGTTGATATCCTGGGCCACAAACCCAAGTATTGCTTGGTAGGCTTCTCCAAGATAGGAGTTAGGCCCGGTATAAGAATCATAAATGCCCACCTTGATCGTATCACCCGAAGTAGGAAATGTTAGATTGTTGGGGTCATATTTGGAAAGATCCCCCTTGAGGGGCACAAAGGCCCCGGCCTGCGGCAGGCCGATTAAAAAAATGAAAAACATAAAAAGGCATACCATTACCATCCATCGTCCTTGAAAGTTACTTTTGGCTTTCATTTTTTCCTCCTTATTTCTAATTAAAGATTTTTGTGTGGTAGAAAACTCCGTTTACCTCTTTTACCCCGTCAGAAGTGACAATATTAAATTTAGCCTTCAGGTATTGTCAAGGTAAAAAGATCACTAATAATTTTAAAACTTCCACTACCTGTAAGCGAATTCATTTAACTGTGGAGAGACGCCCTTTTAATTTCATATCAAAAGGGGAGAAAAACCCCATTTTATTTTTAAATCTGGAATTGTTCCCTTTGAAACAACATTATGTTAATATATTTAAGGATGAATTTCGGGAAAAAAATGAAGTTGTTTCGATTTTTCGGAACATGTTGTTTTGTAAGAGAAATAGACGGTTTGACTCTTCCAGAGGTATGAAATGCGGATTGTTATGAGATATGGAAAGACAGGGCTGCCCCTTGATCTTCCCGACAACCTGAAGACGCATATTATTCAGAAAAAGAAGATGCCTCTGCTCAGTGACCCGGAGGGGGCCTTAACCAATGCCTTTTCCCTTCCCGTAGGCTGTAAAACCTTGGCCGAAGAGGTCAAAGGATGTCAAAGCGTTTGTATCCTGATCTGTGACATTACCAGACCCGTTCCCAATTCGATAGTTTTACCTGCCATTATTCAGGAATTAATCCAATCCGGCATACCACCCAACGCCATCACCCTGCTGGTGGCCACAGGATTTCATCGACCTAATGAAGGCGATGAGCTTGCCGAACTGATCGGAAACGATTGGGTCTTGAAAAGCATTCGGGCCGTCAATCACTTTTCCCGAAACGAGGCCGACCATCGGTATCTGGGCACAACGCCCAGGGGCACGCCGGTGAAGCTGGAAAGGCGGTTTTTGGATGCGGATCTGCGGCTGGTCGTCGGGCTGGTTGAGCCTCATTTTATGGCCGGATATTCCGGGGGCCGAAAGGTCGTTCTACCCGGGATCGCCCATGAGGATACCATCAAGGTATTGCATTCTACCAAGATCCTGCAACATGAACGGGCGGCTAATTGTCTGCTGGAAGGCAACCCATTGCACGAGGAACTCTTGCAGGCGGTCCGCATGGCCGGGAAAATCCTGGCCGTCAACACGGTCATCGATGAGTTTCGGAATCTTTCCTTTGTGAATTTTGGCCTGATAGAGGAGAGTCATTCGGCTGCTGTTAGTTTTGCCAGGCCATTCTTTGAGATCCCAGTGGCTCGAAAGTTCAAGACCGTTATCACCAGCGCTTCCGGCTATCCCCTGGACAAGACTTATTATCAGACTATTAAAGGCATGGTGGGGGTGACCGATATTCTCGAACCGGATGCGGATATTTTTATTGTTTCCGAGTGCTCGGAGGGTCTGGGATCAAGGGAATACGGCGAATCACAGTCCAAACTGATCCGTCTGGGGATGGACGCTTTTCTGGCTGAGACCGGCCGGAGGATATATGCTGACGTGGATGAATGGGAAACGGTCATGCAGGTCAAGGCCATGAAGACCGGACGCATTCATCTGTTCAGTGAAGGTCTGAGTCGGGCAGAAAAGGCCCTGACCGGTGTTAAGGTAATAGAATCCCCTATGGATGCCGTTAAAAAATGTTTGGCCGAGAAACAGGATAAGCAGGTGGCGGTCATTCCCGAAGGCCCTTATGCCATACCCGTTTACCGCCCTGTGTGATCGTTGGAAGATGTATCGAGATTGCCTATTCAAATTTTTCTTTATTTATGATGACTATCCCGCACACAAATAAAGTTGGCATTTTTTTAGTTGGCAATATGGTTAGAGATGGTATAGATTTTTATCGCGAAGAAATAATGAATCCATAAAATTTATCTTTTTCTCTTCATTCCCTAAATCATTAGGTGAATATGGATAAGGTCAAGTGATCGCAGTTAGGTTCAAAAATAATCATTCAAAGGAGAAAAATAATGGGACTGTTAGATGGTAAGGTGGCGATTATTACCGGTTCAGGCCGGGGAGTCGGCCGAGCGGAAGCCCTGGCTATGGTCAAAGAAGGGGCCAAGGTCGTGATCAACGATCTGGGGGGCTCCCTAGATGGAACAGGGGGGCAGGCCATGGTGGCCGATCAGGTAGTGGATGAAATCAAGGCCCTGGGCGGTCAGGCCACTGCCGATTATTCGGACGTGGGGACCCTGGAAGGTGTGGACAACATGATCTGGAGAGCCCTCAGCAAGTTCGGCCGTCTAGATATCATGGTCCACAATGCCGGTATCCTGCGGGACAAAACGCTCCTGAACATGGAGGAAAACGATTGGGACCTGGTGCAGAAGGTTCATGCCAAAGGGACATTTTTGTGCACCCGAGCGGCGGGACGTATCATGAAGACCCAGGGGCAAGGTGGCGTCATCCTGAACACCACTTCCATGTCGGGTCTCTTGGGAAATTTCGGTCAGGCCAACTATAGTTTTGCCAAAGCGGGCATGTACGGGTTCACTAAGACAGCGGCGGCAGAACTAGGCCGGTTCGGCATCCGGGTCCACGCCATATGCCCCAACGCCTATACCCGCATGACCGCGGATCTTCCAGCCCTCAAAGGGATCACCGAGGATATGTTGAATCCGGCGACTATGGCTCCGTTAGTGGTTTTTTTGGCTTCCGATCTCTCCAAGAGCTTGAACGGCCGGGTCATCCTGGCCCATGGCGGGACTGGCGGTGTAAAGGTGGCCGAATTCAAGATGAACATGTCGAAGGGCTTCAATAAAAAAGACGGCCTGCCTACGGCCCAGGACATTGCCGATCACATCGACCGGGTGCTTATTGCCGATCCGGACCTTGATATGTTGGCTTCCTTCAAGTTCGAATAGTTTATGGTCCTCGCTGTTTC
>JBEKPQ010000129.1:0-10064 GCA_049520575.1 Thermodesulfobacteriota bacterium
GGATCAGGCGATATAAAGGCTTTAACGGTATTTAAATGACGATGCCCCGAGATCCACATGATCAAGTTCGGATGGCGTTGAAGTTCAGCCATCAGATTCGGCAGGGTGACAGCATTTTGAGGATCGAGCCACCAACCCATTTCGGACTTAGGCGCAGTCACTTCGACGTTTATCGGGACGTGCGCGGCGATGATCATGAGCTGACCGGCAGCATCACCATCCGCAAGTTCTTTTTTAAGCCAGGCCCAACGTGTCGCGTTAAGATAGCCATGCCCATGGATATCGGCAGAGTTATCATCTTCCTTTTGGGTATCGTCGAGAACGATAACCTTGATCGGAATATTCGACTTCGGCACAAAGCTATAACAGGCAAAGCCGGTGTTGGCGTCGGTCAAGTTGAATCCGTGACCGACCGGGCTTGAAGATGTTTTAAAAAATTCTTTCATCCACTCCGTTCTCAAAAGTGAACGGCGGTCCGGATCGGCGGCAACCTTCGGAGGGCTCTTGAAGTCTTTGACCGGTCCCGCGTATTTGATGTCGCCGTAAAGAGTCGAGCCATCGAGTACGCCCATATAGTAATCGTGGTTGTTGATTATTGCCGGGTTGGCGAGAATATCTCCCGTGGCGAAGACTTCATCGCTGATGTAGGACTGTCGAAGATCCGTTCGAAGGCTATAGTCCACAGGGATTGAACCCATCCAGAAATGATCGTGGTTGCCGAGAGTCTGATACCAGGGAATCGTCTTATCAAGCCCAGCCGCCTGGTAAGCTTTCTGATAATCGATGGTGTCGGCTCCAAGATGTGCACCGGAACTTGGGGTGATGACCTTGCCGTCAAGGACATCGATATACCATCTTGTTTCGTTGTACTGAGTGCTGTTGCAGGCGTCACCCAGAGAGATGCCGAAATCAATCGGATTCTGTTTGTGCAAGGTGTTTACCGTCTGGACGGCTGCGTCGAGAACCTGAGTGGTAAACAGCATATTCCCTGAATATAGAGCGGCCCCAACCGGTAAGGTGGGATGCAGGCGTTGAAGATAGATCAACTGGTTGGGAGATTCTTTGTCGGTGATATGGATGTCTGACATGGTAAAGAAATTCAAAAGTTTTGTTTTTTTAGTGACGGCTGAACCGCTATAGGTAGTCGGCATGATATCGAACCGCTTGTCGTATGGGAGACCTGAACCATAAGTCCAGTTGCCATAGCCGTATTGACTGTATTTTGAAACCTCATTAAGCAGAATCGGCACCGAAGGTTTTGGGCCAGGCACGACCGTCCTCTGGCGCGTCGTAAGAATATCGGAATCAATCGGGTATCCTTCGAGCTGACCTTGCTGTCCGGCGTCGCTTTTTGAGTATCCCGCTAAAGAGAAAATCAGCATGGCCATTAAAAAGACCAAACAGAGTTTTTTGCATTCATAAGATGGTTTCATAAAATACCTCCTTGATCATGGGGACACATCTTAAATGTACACAATTCTTACTTTGTTAACTTGATGTTTTTTCTGAATCAACTTCTTTTTCCCCCCGATTGTTCAATTTTTTTAATTTGACACAAACGTTCTACTCCCTTTTATCACACACCTCAAAACAAAAACTCCATCACTTTTTTTGAATGATGGGGTCTTGATGGATTGCTAAATGGACCAGCCTTTCATTTTATGAGCTGTCGGCGATCAGATCGCTCGGCTTTGCCGAGCTTTTGAAGAG
Source organism: Thermodesulfobacteriota bacterium (assembly GCA_049520575.1). Taxonomy (GTDB): domain Bacteria; phylum Desulfobacterota; class RBG-13-43-22; order RBG-13-43-22; family RBG-13-43-22; genus RBG-13-43-22. The sequence continues at coordinate 1,711 of JBEKPQ010000129.1, forward strand.
GCTCCCGGTCGGGAGCCGGAGATCAGCGTTCAGGAAAAAACTTATAAGATTTAGGCTGAATGCTGTAAGCTGATGCCTATTAGCTTCATCTTTAAAACTGATAATCAATTAATGTAAATCCATCAAGGAAGAGAATTGGACCAGCATTTTCCCGTATCGTCTTTGATAACCAGTTTTTATCGCCGGGGATAGGACCCAATTCCTGCCTTCAGAATATATTGACCGGAAAACAGCCAGATCATCCGGGCTAAATTTATCCGGATTAATTTTGCATTCAATGGCGTCAACCCGCTGCCCGGAACCCTTTATCACAAAATCCACTTCCCGGTCGGATTTATCCCTCCAAAAATAGAGATTGCGGTCGTCGAAAATGGTCCGCAGTTCATCAAGGACAAGATGCTCCCATAAAAATCCCCGATCTTCCTCCCGAATACTGTCCCACCCTTTTACAAAAACAACAACGCCGGTATCAAAAGCATAGCCTTTAGGTCTCCGGATGATTTCCCGTCTGCCCCCTCCATGAAAAGGGGGGAGTAAAAACAAGGCATGGGCAATACTCATGGCTTCGATATGGGATTTGACCGTAGGTCGACTAAGATCGCTCAGTTTGGCCAGATTCGAATAATCGATCAGACTGCCGCTCTGCCTCATCACCAACTGCAACAAACTCATAAAACCGGATCGATTGCGGATGCCGAACAACTCTTGAATATCTCGGGCATAAAAACTGTCCATCCATTCGGAAAAAAAATGAGGGTCTTTTTTAGAAGACAAAAGGGGTTCAGGAAGCCCCCCCATCAGCAGACGGTGGTCTAATTCTTTTATGCCGAATGCTTCCAGACATTCCCGCCAGAGTACGGGTGTAAGATATATCATTTGTTTTCTGCCGGCCAGACTATCCCTGAATTTTTGGGTGGCTGCCAAGGTAGAAGATCCGGTGGCCAGGATTCTAAGTTGGGGATAGGCATCTGCGGCGATTTTTAACAACCGGCTCGGGTCTTTCAATCGATGGATTTCGTCAAAGATGACTATAGTCCCCGGTTCCAAACCGTCATAAAACAATTCAGGATCTTCAAGTCTGCGATTGACTGAAGGAAGATCACAATTTTGAAAGACAGCTTTTGGAAACATTTTAGCCAAGGTAGTCTTTCCCACCCGGCGGACTCCTGACAACCAGACGATAGACCGCTTGTCCCAAGCCTTTTCAATCCGATGAATCCAAAAAGGTCGTTTTATCATAATAGTTATATTTTACAGATAGCCGTCTAATTGTAAAGTATATTTTTGTTCCAGTTAAAAGAAAAAAATTCTAGGAGAGGACGGTGGTTTTGAAACAACTTATTTTCCCCCATTTGTCCGATTGTTTTTGATTTGACCCGAACATTCTACTTCCTTTTATCTTTCTACCAAAACAAAAACCCCATCTCTTTTTCAAAAAATGGGGTCTTGTTGGATTGCTAAATGGACCATCCTTCCTGGTGAGAGCTTTAAAAAAATCCCCTTTTGCCCAATCTCTGCTTCAGACTCAAATTTCAATCCTCGAAATACCCCCGGTATTCCTCTGGTTAAAATTTTCGTCTTCCTTGACCTTGAACAAAATTGACCATTTTTTAAAGCTCCCAGGTTATGAGACGACGGTTTATAAAGCTAATATGGAATTATTTATTTACAACATATCCAGCAGTTAAAGTCAACCCTCTCCTATTTCCCGGAATGTTTCTTCCTGCCATACCGGGCTTGCTTCTCTTTGAGATCAAAGCCAATTTTCCGCTTGGGCTTAACAGGCGGGGCCACGAGTTGCCTTATGGCTTTAAAGATGTCTGTGATTTGTTCATCGTGATCCTGGATTCTTTCTTCCAGTTCGACCAGTTTCCCGGCCAATGCTCTGTGGGTGGCTGTCATTTGACGAAGCCGGACAAAAACACGCATGATCGTGATATTGACCTGGATGGCCCTCTGACTTTTAAGAACGCTGGAGAGCATGGCAACTCCATTTTCAGTGAAAGCATAGGGTAACTTTCGCGTACCTCCCCATCTTGATGTTCCAAATTGGAAGATCAAGTTTTTAACTTCTTGATTTGTCAATTGAAACATGAAATCTGGCGGGAACCGATCCAAGTTCCGCCTGACTGCCCTGTTAAGATTCCCCGTGGTAACTCCGTAGAGGGCAGCCAAATCACGATCAAGCATGACCTTCTTGCCTTTGATAAGAAAGATTCTGCTCTCAATGATTTCCTGCGGAAGCAAATCTTCTTTTCCCATTAGAATCCCTCCTTAGTTTAATACACCGGAAAGCATAGCCACCCCCTGCTCAGTGAAGGCATAGGGGGGATAACGCCGACCTCCTTTCCCCTTTGAGATCACAATTTGTGATCTCAAAGACTCAAACTCCTCCTGGTTAAGCTGAAACAGGAAGTCAGGAGGAAATCGATCGTTATTTCGCTTGACGGCTTGGACAAGACTCCTGGTTTCCACTCCATAAAGCTCTGCCAGATCGGCATCCAGCATCACTTTTTTACTGCGGATCAATAAAATCTTTTGTTCAATCACTTCTACTGGGATTAAAGAATCCATTTAGAATTTCCTCCCCAAAACAAAAACCCCATCTTCTTTTTCAAAAAATGGGGTCTTATTGGATTGCTTCATGGACCAGCCGTTCGGTTAGGGTTTGAAGCCCTTAAAAAAGCTAAATTTTTGATAAACAATTTTCTGCAAGATTCCATTATCGTCGTCATAACCCCTGAGGGTGTCAAGAAAATCAAAAGCTTTTGGGGTTCCAAATTTAAAATTGACAAGGCTCCGGCAAAAGGTTACATTTTGGCAGCGATTTTATAAAATATTTCAAAGGATCAAGGAGCTTAAAGGCAGAGTTCGATGAAATATATATTCGGACCAGTACCCTCCCGCCGGCTGGGGTTTTCCCTCGGGGTGGATATTATCCCCTATAAAACCTGCACGTTTGACTGCATTTATTGCGAGCTGGGGAAAACCGGTTGCAAAACCATAAAACCCATCGACGAGATACAACCGGATGCCGTCCTGAAGGAATTGGAACAAGTTTTATCGATTTCGCCCCTGACCTTGGATTACGTCACCGTTTCGGGGTCCGGGGAGCCGACCTTGCATCCCCAATTGGGATTGATCATAAAAGAAATTAAAAAAATGACTTCGGTGCCCCTGGCCCTGCTCACCAACGGTTCCCTGCTTTTTAAAGATGAAGTCCTTAAAAGGGTTCTGGCAGCCGATGTGGTTGTCCCTTCCCTGGATGCCGTGGATCCGGTTGTTTTTCAAACCGTCAATCGTCCCCATCCCTCTTTGACCTTTGACCAGTTGATTGGCGGATTGATTAACCTGGGGAAATCCAAGGGCCCCCGGATCTGGCTCGAGGTGTTGCTTTTAAGAGGGATTAACGATACAAAGGAACAGATTGAACGGTTTGGTTATTATATTGAAAAAATAAATCCGGAAAAAGTTCAGTTGAATACCGTGGTACGGCCGCCGGTTGAAAGTTATGCCGTTCCTTTAAAGGATACTCGATTAAAGGAAATTCAAAAGGCCCTGGGACCTCGGGCTGAAATTATTTCCGGACCTTCAGCAGATAAGGTCCAGCCCAAAAGCAAATTGTTGGAATCTAAAATTCATGACCTGGTGGTCCGGAGGCCCTGCACGGCCGACGATATCGCCCAATTTCTAGGCCTTCCCCTGAAAGAAACGGTTCGTATCTTAGACGGGTTGATTCAGGCAAAAAAAGTCCATTATGAATTATTCAATCGACAAGGGTTTTATCGAGGCCTATAACTTAGCCAAAGAAAGAAAAATAGGATTTAGATATATGAATTATCTTTAAGGGGTAGACATCAATTCTCTGAATGATCGGAAAATATAAATACTAAATGCTTCGTGTTGGAGGAAATGAATGAATTTTTTGCATCTCGGAATGGATATCGGTTCAGTCAGTGTCAACACGGTAATCTTAAACAGCCAAGGAGAAATCCTCAAGGACGATTATCGGCGGACCAAAGGGCAGCCCCTGGAAACCGCTTTTACCGTCCTTAATGAATTCCTTTCTGAATTCCCTTTGGATCAATTCCGTTCCATAGCCTTGACCGGTACGGCCGGGAAAAAAGTGGCCGAATTGTTGAAGGTCCCTTTTGTCAACGAGATCATTGTCCAGGCCCGGGCTGTTGAAAGGTTCCATCCGAATGTCCGAACTATTATAGAAATGGGGGGGGAGGATTCCAAACTAATTCTGCTTTCTCCTGAAGAGGGTGGCCGCCTGGTGATCCAGGATTTTGCCATGAACACCCTTTGCGCCGCCGGAACCGGATCTTTCTTGGACCAGCAGGCCCACCGGCTCGGACTGACTATCGAAGAACTCAGTCAATTGGCCCTGAAGTCCGAAACCCCGCCCCGGATCGCCGGCCGCTGTACGGTTTTTGCCAAAACCGATATGATTCACCTCCAGCAAGAGGCCAGCCCGGATTATGACATCGTTGCCGGCTTGTGTTTTGCCGTGGCCCGGAACCTGAAAAGTAATATCGCCAAAGGGAAAACCATCATCCAGCCGGTTTGCTTTCAAGGTGGGGTAGCTGCCAACCATGGAGTCAGGCGGGCCTTTTCCGAGGTGCTGGGACTGAAGGAAGGAGAGTTGATCATTCCCGAACACTTCTTTTCCATGGGAGCCATCGGGGCCTCATTGATTGTTCAGGAAGACCCTGCGTTTGTTTTTGAATTCCACGGGCTGGAATCCTTAAAAGACTATTTAAAAACGGAGTCCATAGAGGCCAGGCGTCTGGATCCCCTTATCTTAAGGGACAACTACATTCAACCTTTTTTCACCGGTTCCGCCCCGGCTCCGGTCCCGGGAGAAAAAGTCGAAGCCTACCTGGGAGTGGATGTAGGCTCGATCAGCACCAACGTGGTGGTGATCGACAAAGAGATGAGGGTCTTATCCGAACAATATCTGATGACCGCCGGCCGGCCTCTGGAAGCCATCCGGCAGGGCCTGGCGGCAGCTGGGAAAGAAGTGGGAGACCGGGTGATCATCAAAGGGGCGGCCACCACTGGTTCCGGCCGCTATTTGACCGGGGATTTTATCGGGGCCGATATCGTCCGTAATGAGATCACGGCCCAGGCCACGGCGGCTGCAGCCATTGATCCTGAGGTGGATACCATCTTTGAAATCGGCGGCCAGGATTCCAAATACATCAGCCTGGAGAACGGGGCCATTGTGGATTTTATGATGAACAAGGTCTGTGCCGCCGGCACCGGTTCTTTTCTGGAGGAACAGGCTGAAAAACTGGGCATCTCCATCAAAGGGGAATTCGGGGCCCTGGCCCTGGAATCGGAAAGCCCGGTCCGTTTGGGAGAACGCTGTACGGTCTTTATGGAATCCGATCTGGTCCACCACCAGCAGAAAGGTCTGGATAAGAAAGACCTGGTGGCCGGGCTGAGCTACTCCATCGTCCAAAACTATCTGAACAAGGTCGTGGAAGACCGCCGAATCGGCAAACGAATCTTTTATCAAGGGGCCACGGCCTTCAATAAAGGGATCGTGGCCGCCTTTGAAAAGATAGTCGGCAAGCCCATCACCGTTCCGGAACATAATGATGTGACCGGGGCCATCGGTGTGGCCATTTTGGCCATGCGGGAGCGGGCTTGGGAAACCAGCCGGTTCAAGGGGTTTGACCTGGCCCGGATTCAATATGAAATTTCCTCCTTTGAATGCAAAGGTTGCCCCAATCAATGTGAAATAAAAAAAGTCAGCATTGAAGGGGAAAAGCCCCTGTTCTACGGCAGTCGCTGCGACAAGTATGATGTGGACACCAAAAAAACCGTCCAGCATGATATGCCCGACCTCTTTGCCGAGCGGGAGGCCTGGATGACCGGACAACCGGAAGACTCGAATCCCGGAGGAAAACGGGGTAAAATCGGCATACCCAGAACCATGTTTTTCAGGGAGCTCCTGCCCTTTTTCCGCACCTTTTTCACCCAGCTTGGGTTTGAAGTGGTCATCTCCGGTGTAACCAACAAGTCGATCATCCATCAGGGCGTCGAATGCATGGCCGCCGAGACCTGCCTGCCGGTCAAGGTGGCCAACGGTCATATCCTGGATCTGATCCAGCAGGGAGTGGACCGAATCTTCCTGCCCAGTATTATCGATTTGAAATCCAACAACCCGGATTATCCCCAGGGGGTGGTCTGCCCCTTAGCCCAAACCCTGGCTAATACAGTGCATTCTACCATCAACTTCCAGGCCAAAGGGGTACAAGTTTTTCAGCCGGTTCTCTATTTCGGAAGAGGCGAAAGGATCTTAAAGAAAGGATTGATGACCCTGGCCCGTTCCCTGGGAGTCAACCCTTTTCTGGTTTCCGGGGCCATGAAAAAGGCCCTGGCTGCCCAGGAAGATTTTTACCATAAAATGCACGCCCGCGGCCGGGAAGTCATGGCCTCTCTGGGACCGGATGAGATTGCCATGATGATCGTCAGCCGTCCCTACAACGGTGCTGATCCCGGCATCAATCTGAATATCCCTAAGAAACTTCGGGACCTGGGAGTGCTGGCCATCCCCATGGACTTTTTTCCTTTGGATCAAAAAAGCGAGACCGAGGATCCTAAATATCACTACTGGCGGTTCGGTCAAAAAATCATGGGGGCTGCAGAGATACTGATCACCAATCCAAAACTGTATGGAATTTACATCACCAACTTCAGCTGCGGCCCTGATTCTTTCATCCTTCATTTTTTCCGGGATGTTTTAAAAGGGAAACCCTATCTGGAAATCGAAATCGACGAACACAGCGCCGACGCCGGCGTCGTAACCCGGTTGGAGGCCTTTTTAGACAGTCTGAAAAACAGTAAAACCGCCGGTCTCCCGGTCCTGAAAAAAAGAACAGACTTTCGTATCCCATCCGGGAACCATCGAAGGATTTATATCCCGCCCATGACCGATCATACCCTGGCCGTGGCCGCGGCCTTTAAGGCCTGTGGTGTGGAGGCCGAAGTCCTGCCCGATTCGGATCAGGAAACCCTGATTTATGGAAGGAAATTGACCTCCGGCAAAGAATGTTATCCCTGCATCCTGACTACCGGAGACATGGTTAAGCTGATCAACCGAAAAAACTTTGATCCTGACCGTTCGGCCTTTTTTATGCCTTCCGGAACCGGCCCCTGCCGATTCGGTCAATACCACCGGTTTCATCGCCTGGTCCTGGATGAGTTGGGTTTTCCTCAGGTGCCGGTGTATGCCCCGGACCAGAGCGAAACCTTATACCAGGAATTGGGTATGGTCGGTGGAAGTGACTTTACCCGATTGGCTTGGCAGGGGCTCGTAGCCATAGATGTTTTAGAAAAAAAACTTCGCCAGACAAGGCCCTATGAAAAAAACCCGGGGGAAACCAATCAGGTTTACCAGACGTATTTAACTACAGTCTCGGAGACTATTGCCTCCCGGGGGGACCTGGTAAAAGTCCTTAAGGAGGCCAGAGTCGCCTTTGATGCCGTTCCCGTGGAAAACCCCGGCAGCAAACCGGTCATTGGTATGGTCGGAGAGATCTACACCCGGGCCAATAAATTTGCCAATGAAAATGTGATCCTCGAGGTCGAGGCCCTGGGGGGAGAGGCTTGGTTGCCTCCGATTGCCGAATGGATTCTCTATACGAATCAAACCTCCATCTGGAGGGCGATTTGGCTCCGAAAATTTTCCAGTCTCATTGAACTTCTTTTAACCCACCATGTTCAAACCAAACTAGAGCATGAACTGGAGCACACCTTTAAAGGATCTTTACGCAATTTTGGTGAGCCTCCCATCAAGTCCACTTTGAAGAACGCCCATCCTTATCTGCATCCCTCCTTCGAGGGTGAGGCTATCCTGAGTCTGGGCAAGGCCAAGGACTTCTATTCCAGAGGGGCCTGTGGCTTGATCAACATCATGCCTTTCACCTGTATGCCGGGGACCATCGTCAACGCTTTACTTAAACGGTTTCGGGAAGACCACCGCAATATACCCTTCCTGAACCTCTCTTATGACGGCCAGGAACAAACCAATACCCGTACCCGCCTGGAGGCCTTTATGTATCAGGTGCAACAGGTCCAGGCCGGGAAAGCCAAAGGACAGTAACCATGCCCCCAGTCAAAAAACTCCTGATTAATGCGGTAGATCCGGAAGAATATCGGATCGCCCTGATCGAAGACGGCATCCTGGAGGAATTTTATATCGAGACCACGGCCAAAGAGCAGATTAGAAGCAATATTTATAAGGGAGTCGTAGCCCATATCGAACCGGCCTTGCAGGCCGCCTTTGTGGATTACGGAAGCGAAAAAAACGGATTTCTTCAAGCCGATGAGATTCATCC
>JBEKPQ010000130.1:0-10339 GCA_049520575.1 Thermodesulfobacteriota bacterium
AACGGCCAGAGCGTTACCCGGTTCAGAACGATTTTGAAGAAAGGCGGGAATACCGTCTTAAAGGGAATCTCGCGCACGCCGCTGGTTTTAGTTTGATTCTTCAGCAAAAGATCGATTTTATCCGTTTCCTTACTATGTGTTATGGTCAAATTACTCAACCCGAAAAGGATGTTCGCGGCCGGCACAGCTATTGACCATACCTCCGGATTAATAAATCCCACCTTCTCAAAAACGTCAAAGAGGTCCTGGCGATCATAACGCCGTATGTGCCCAACGGTTTCGTCTTCCAACGACCATTTATCTTTTCTCCCGGGAACTGATATGATAATGTGCCCGCCCGGACGAAGGTAGGATTTCAGGATCTCCAGGAAAGCGGTGTCATCCTGTATGTGCTCCATAATCAGCAAACCGATGACAATGTCAAAGTCTTTGCCTAACGCCGGCCTATCCAACAAATCGGCTTCGATTATTCTGTATTTTCCTTTGGTAATGAAGGGCTTTAGTTGCCTTGAGGCCTGTTCGATAGCTAGGAGGGAGAAGTCTATTCCGGTCCCCGTATACCCGTGTTCCAATAGTCTGAGAGAGACGCCCCCTGCCCCACATCCCACTTCGAGGAAGCGGCGGCCCTCAATACGCCGGAGCATCTCAAAAAGGGCCTCGTTGAGACACCAGCTCCCCGGAGGGTCAATTTTGACGAATCTCACAAGTTTTTCTCATTAGATTCTTAGTCCTCCATCCAATTCCAAGATCCTACCGTTGAAAAAATCGTTTTTGATAAGGAATAAAATACCGTCCGCAATCTCGCCGGGGGTAGCCATTCTTCTCAATGGTGTTTTCTTTTTCCAGTCATCCCAATTGGTTTCGCTCATAGATCCGACCGCTGTCTCCGTCTGAGTAAACCCCGGCGCGATGCCCGCTACTCTGATCCCCCACAGGCTTAATTCCTTCGCCCAAGTTACAGTTAACGCACTGACGCCAGCCTTAGCCGCCGAATATGCGCTTTGTCCGATATTCCCGGCAGCACATATAGAGCTTACATTTACGATTACTCCCCTCGTCCTTTTCATAACCATCTTCTGAACAATTTGCGAGGTCACGTAAAAAACAGAACTTAAATTTACAGAGATTACTTTATCCCACTTATCGATGTCATACTTTACTATTTTCCCCTTTTCAATACTCACCAGCGGCGAGCTATGTATTATCCCGGCATTATTCACCAGAACGTCAATAGCTCCAGTTATTCCATAGAAATCGTCGACCGCTTCTTCAACTTGTTTTGGATCACTGACGTCGCAATTCTTACAAAATATTGCGGGATAATCCTTCTTTAACTTATCGATGGCTTCCTGATTGATGTCAAAAACTCCCAGGATCGTATTTTCATCCACCAATTTTCCTATCAGGCATCTTCCAATACCATTTGCACCGCCGGTTACGATTACCTTTTTATCCCTCAATTCCATTTTTAAATATCAACCCCCTTGTTTCTTAGGGTGCGTTTAATCTCGGCTACACTTATCATTTCGACGATCTCATCTGTACTGAGCTGCGATATCTCAAATTCCTCCTCAAGGGACACCACAAGCTCTATGTGCTTTAGTGAATCCCAACTCTCTACGGTCTCCATTGACGAATCATCGTCAATCTCATCTTCCCTAATGTTCAACACATTCGCTATAATTCTCTTTAGCTTTTGTTCCATTGATTTAATCAATAACAGTCCCCTTTGGAATAATCTATTTTCTCACTATAATTGTGAATTCATACAACCCATAGTCATGCAGCAAAGATACGTGCCTGGAAAACATGGTTTTACAATAATCGAACCAATCGCAAGGGTCGGCGTAGTAAAGATAGTCACGCATTTTGTCTACATCAGAATAGGAGGTCAGGCAGTTGAAGGCGAAACCTTGCTGGCTCGTCCGATCAAGAACATCAAGGGTTGCTTTAAAATAGTCGAGCCATTCGGCCTCATTTCTCCCAAGCTTTACATTAAAGACACCGCTAGCGATTCCGTAGTCGGCGATCTCAGGTGGTGCGGCAGCCACGACAAATTGGATATTAGGACTGGTCGCATGTCGTGCCCGTGCGGCAAGGATCATGTCGCTGGATACATCGCAGCCGGTGTAAGAAAAGTCTTGATACTTCGGTCGCAGATAATCGAACAGGGCACCATAACCGCATCCCAAGTCATTTATTGAAAAGCCTCTTGGCTGCTGGATAATCTTGATCAACTGCTCGAAGCGCAGTATTTGGCTTTCTTCACCGTTCCAGTCGACACCACGAGGGGTTGCACCATGTTCTGCCAGTTTGGCCGAGTAGTAATCAGCCACTTCGGCTAGTAGGTCACTCTTGTTTTTTTCCATATATCTGCCGAATGATGGTGTATGGACGGCGTTTGGTCTCCATGAAAATCTTGGAAAGATAAATACCAATGACGCCAATAAATGAAATCATCGCGCCCCCCAGAAGCCAAATGGATGCCATTATTGAAGTCCATCCTCCCAAGGGCTTAGCAAAGAAAATCCAATTAATAATGAGATAAGTTGTATAGCCACCCGCCAGGAGAAAAGTTGTAGTGCCAATGTAAAAGATGACCCTAAGTGGTGCGTTGCTGAATGAAGTTATTGAGTTTACCAACACCGACATCTTTCGCCGCAGGGTGTAAATCGTCTCACTCGTGTTCTTCTTCCCAACAGTTCGCGGCCGTTGGTCAAATCCTGTAATATGCCAAAGACCGGCAATCATTATCTCTCTCTCTCGGTGGAGAAGCAAGGCATTGACGTAGCGGCGTGTCATCAGACGGGCGGTGATCAGGTTTTCCGGAAGGGCGAAGCCACTGAGCTGACGAAATAAAAGGTAAAACCATTTACCGGTCCATCGCTCGAACAGTCCTCCCTTTCGTTGATTTTGAACACCATAAACAACATCACATCTGTCCTGCTCCATCTGCTCAGAAAAACTCAACAACCACTCCGGCTCTTCTTCCAAATCGCTGTCGATTAGAAATACTTGTTCGCCACGAGCGTAAGATAGTCCCGTCATCATTGCTTTGTGATGACCAAAGTTACGGGAGAGATCGACTACAATGACATGACTATCATACTCTGTAAGACGAACAGCACGCGCAAGAGAGTCGTCTGGTGAACCGTCATTAACCAGTACGATCTCGTAGTCGTCTGTGAGGCTTTTGGCGGCTGCAGTGGTTCGCCAGTAAAACTCGTCAATGTTAGGAGCTGTTTGATAAAGCGTGGCTACGACCGATAGCTTCATGTGCAAATGTACCTCATGTACTGCTTCGCTTCGCTTCCACAGTTGAACAGTAAATCAAGAATGGAGACGGCGTGGATGAAGTCGCCCCATAGCTGGAGGTATTCCGGATATCCCTCATAATCAAACCAAGTGAGCTTTACGTTCCGGTCTGCAAAGATTGTTTCGTCGATGTAACCACGAGCGCTAGGGCCGGAAATGTATTCACTTCCACCTGCCTGGCGGCACAAATCGGTTAGTCGCTCGGTCTTGCCATCAATCAGTTGGTAATCATGCGAGTTGCTGATTCTGGTCATTATACCTAATTTCGAGCACACCCATTCGATAAGCGTGCGGTTGAGTTGCGACAGGTGTGTATACTCGGTTTGGATGTAAAGGGGCTCAAGTTCCCGCGCTATCACATTGAAATGCTTTGCGCAACGATAGTTCTGGCATAGAGACTTCCAATGTGACTTGGCCCAATCCACACCATCGATTTCCGTTTCACGAATGGTCTGGTGATATTTGCCCTTCACCTTCACAGGTACAGTCAGCCATTGCATACCCTGCGGAGTCTTGATCTGGTTGCGGTTGCGCCAGTCGCGCCGGGTATATTGCACATCGTCGTAAAGGATGAACTCATCCACCGCAGCGATCATATCGAAATACCCCTTCCAGGGGATGTAGTTTGATTGGACAATGGCGACTTTCTTATACTGGTCCATCATAATTATTGCGATTTGAGCCAATTTAGGAGTGTAAGTGCATCGTCATTGGGGCATTTCTCGTGTCGAAACCTGCACAACTGAGTTTTCTGTCCCTCCGGGCTTGACCCGGCTTGTGTTCCCGCCTGACCTTCATTTTATCAGGATGAATCCAGCAACTCGTTGATGTCACTGGACTCCCCGGTCACCTGGTATCCGGCCGGCACAGAGCCAGGGAATGACAAAACGGTATCTGATTAAGACCTGATAATTTCACGCTTCTTCAGCATATCTATAATACAGGCAACGCTGTCTCCCACGCTTTGTAAATCTGTATTCAACAGGATTTCCGGATTATCCGGCGCTTCATACGGAGATGATACGCCTGTAAAATTCTTAATTTCTCCACGCATGGCCTTCTCATATAATCCGTTGGGATCACGATATTTGCAAACCTCCAGATCGCAAGATACGTAGATTTCAAAAAATCGCCCTTCGGGAATTAAAGAACGGGCAGCGGCTCTGTCTCTGGCAAAAGGAGAGATGAAGGTGCAAATGACCAAATGCCCGGATTCGAAAAACAGCCTGGCCACCTGAGCAGCCCTGCGGATATTTTCTTCTCGATCTTTTCCGGAAAATCCAAGATCCGCGCTTAGGCCATGGCGAAGCTGATCCCCGTCCAAAAGCATGGTTTGGCAACCGAATTCAAAAAGTGTTTTTTCCAGAGCCATGGCCACGGTTGATTTTCCGGCTCCGGATAATCCGGTAAGCCATAGAACCGCAGCTTTATGAAGGTTGAGGGCTTCGCGGGCATGACGATCAATGTTCCAATCCCGCCAAACCGTGTGTGGAGATTTGGCCTGTTTTGACGAAATATCCTCATCTTTCGGAACAATATCATCGATTTTTTGGGATAAGCCACGGATCATACCTGCGGCCACTGTGTGATGTGTCAGAGGATCGATTAGAATAAAACAGCCGGTACCACGGTTAATTTTATAAGAATCACAAAAGATGGGCGATGTTACTTGAAGTTCCACCCGGCCGATATCGTTAAGAGAGAGGGATTCTGTCTTATGGCGATGCAGGTTGTTTACATCAACCTGATAAACGATTCTGGAAACAAAGGCTTTAACGATCCTGGTCGTATGCTGTAAAAGATACGGCTTGTTGATGGCCATGGGAATATCGTCCATCCAGCAGATCATGCCCTCAAGTCTCGTTCCGACCTGGGGAAGATTATTCTTCCTGACCATCATATCGCCCCGGCTGACATCAACCTCGTCTTCGAGAGTCAAGACAACAGATTCCGGGGTAAAGGCTTCTGATAGTTCTCCATCATAGGTTACTACAGATCTCACCCGCGTCGTTTTCCCCGAGGGAAGGACGACAATCTCCTCTCCCGGGCTTAGAGTCCCGGAAACAATCTTGCCGGCAAAGCCCCTGAAGTCCTGATGTGGCCGAAGGACATACTGTACGGGGAAACGGAAGTCCACCAGGTTCCGGTCGGCGGAAATGTGCACAGTCTCCAGATAATGGAGCAACGTGCCGCCTTCATACCAGGGCATGTTAACGCTTTTCTCCACCACATTATCGCCCTTGAGCGCGGAAACCGGGATGAAGACCATATCCTGAATATCCAGTTTTTCGGAAAAATCCGTATACTGCTCAACGATTTGATTATAAACATTTTCAGAATATTCCACCAGGTCCATCTTGTTTATGGCCACAACCAAGTGGGGAATCCGCAGTAGCGATACAATGAATCCGTGACGCTTGGATTGGGTAAGGACGCCGTTGCGGGCATCGATGAGAATGATGGCGCAATTGGCTGTTGAAGCTCCGCTGATCATATTCCTGGTATATTGAACATGGCCGGGGCTGTCGGTGATAATAAATTTTCTTGTGGCTGTCTCGAAATAGCGATGGGCAACATCAATCGTAATTCCCTGTTCCCGCTCGGCCGACAAGCCATCCAACAGAAGCGCCAGGTCAACTTCCGCTAATCCCTTCTTCCGCGAGGTTTTTTCTATAGCCGCATATTGATCTTCGAAAATGGCCTTGGTTTCGTACAGCAGCCGCCCGATCAGCGTTGACTTGCCATCGTCCACACTACCCGTTGTTGAAAAACGCAGCAGGGTTTTTTCCTTGGCTGTTGTCAAAAGTATCCCTCTTTCTTCTTCTCTTCCATGGAGGCATCGCTGGTTAAATCGATGACACGGTTTTCCCGCTCGGACTTTTTGGCCATGATAACTTCCGCAATGATCTGATCGATACTGGTTGCTGCCGAGGCAATAGCTCCGGTGCAAGGGATGCATCCCAGACTTCGAAAACGGCATCGTACGGTTTCCACCGTTTCGCTCCCTGGACGGCCAACCTCATGTTCATCAATCACCGATGATGACGACAACGGAATCAGAATGCCGTTTCGCCGAATGACTGGCCGTTCCATGGCAAAATAGATCGGCACGACCGGAATATTTTCCAGTTTGATATACTGCCAGATATCCTTTTCCGTCCAGTTACTGAGTGGAAAGACACGCATCGTTTCCCCTTCATTAATACGGGTATTGAATAGATCCCAGACCTCCGGCCTCTGATTCTTTGGATCCCACTGACCGAAGGCATCCCGAAGGGAAAAGACGCGTTCCTTGGCTCGTGACTTCTCTTCTTCTCTTCTTGCCCCGCCGATGGCCGCATCGAAGCCGTGTTTTTTAATGGCTGTGATCAATGCCCCGGTCTTGAGATGGCTGCAACATTTATCAACACCCATCTTCAGGGGATGACACCCTTTGGCAATCCACTCCTCGTTTCGTTCCACAATCAGCCGGACATCAAGCTGCTTGCAGAAAGCATCCCTGAAGTCATACATTTCAGGAAACTTGAAGCCCGTATCTACATGCATCAGGGGAAAGGGAATCTTGCCGGGATAAAAAGCCTTTAGAGCCAGGCGCACCATTACGCTGGAGTCCTTACCCACGGAGTATAGTAAAACAGGATTTTTAAATTCCGCTGCCACTTCCCGCAGAATATAGATGGATTCCGATTCGAGCTGCTTCAGATAAGGCATACTGTAAGAAGACATCAGCTGACTTCTCCTGATAGATAGACCCGTATCCGTTCATCTTTCGGGGCATTGAATAGTTCTTCGGCTGGTCCGTGCTCCACCACTTCTCCCATAAACATAAAAACCATAATACGGGCCAATTCATCAAATTTTACTTTAGGCTCCCAGCCTAATTGGGCCCTAGCCATGGCCGGGTTGCCCATGTATAATACTCCCCAAAAACTGGACAGAGGTAGAAGATACATATTGGCCTGCCATACAAAGAAGGAGACAAGGTATGGTACGAAACATGCGGAAGGGCTACGAAGGTGTCTTTAAAGCCGAGGGGGCCTTGGAAGCCCTTAAAGGCGAAAAGACTATGGCCCAACTTTCCAATGAGTTTGGAGTTCATGCCAATCAAATTCGTCAGTGGCGAAAACAACTCCTCGATGACTTGCCGAAGATATTTTCCAATCGCCGGAAGAAGTACGAGCAAGAACAGGACGATTTGGTTTCTAAGCTTTACCGGCAGATTGGTTAGCTCCAAGTGAATATAATTTCCATCGTTTTTTAGCTTCTAAGTAGGGATTCAAACAGCCATGATTCATAGCCCGATCGATTTCTGAAATAGATGCTTGACGTAACCTTTGGATTGGGCGTCGCTTATTAAGGATAGAGGGAAGCCCCCGGAGAGCATCCCATTTGGCCCTCCAGATGGCCCGGCCATGACCTATTAAGGAAAACCAGAACAGGGAGACCATATTAACCATCAGGTGGGCCGGCAGGTAGCGCCAGAAGAGAAAGGCCGGCATATTTTTGAAATAAGTCCAGATTAAATTCCGATGACCATAATAGAGCACAAAATCACTATAAGCCCCATAGCTGCCGTAGCCGACATGTTCGACCAGGGCCTCTGGCACATAGAGGCAGCGGTGTCCCTGCAAACGCAGCCGGAAGGCAAGATCTATATCCTCATGGTAGCAAAAAAAAGCCTCATCAAAACCACCTATCTCAATGAAAATATCTCGGGGATAAAGGGCTGCTGCGGCACAGGGTCCAAAAACTTCGGATGGTTCGGTTTCTTGGTTTCTTCGTCGTTCCCCATGCCCTTGGCGCCAGGCCGTGCCGCTCCCATGATAGACGTCCCCCATTCCATCCAGATATTCACTCCGCCGGGCCATGGTCAGACAGGAGGCAAAGAAGGTAAACTCCGGATTTTTGACCGCAGCCGAAACTAGGGAATCAAGCCATCCGGGTGAAGGGAAAGCATCATTATTGAGTAGGGCGACCCAGGTCCCTTGAGCCAACCCGGCCCCCAAATTGTTGGCCGCGGCAAAGCCTCGGTTTTCTTTCAGCCGCATTACCCGAGTACCCGGCCAACAATCCTCCAACCCATCCACCGAGCCATCCGATGAACCGTTATCAATAACAATGACCTCGAAGTCCTTATAGTTCTGGGCGGCTAAGGCAGTCAGGCATCGATTCAGGACCTTCCGACCATTCCAGTTGACGATAATGACCGAGACCTGAGGTGTTTTTGCGCTCTCAATTCGTTTCATACAATAAGGTTCATCTCCCGTCCCCTCTTGACGCCTTTGGTCTTTTGGCTACGTTTCAGGTAGATCCAGCGGATTAGTTTCACGCCTGCTTTCCCGCCCCCAAAAAGGGGTAATCCGAAAATAAGCTTTTTTAACCAAGGAAGAGAAGACCAGGTTTCTCTGACGCCGGCCATGTTGGAGACAAACAGGACATTATCTTTTCCTTGGTAACCCATGGCCTGAACCAGAAACAGGCGGAAAAATCGCCAGGAGATATGCCGGACTCTCCTCAGGTCCTTTCCCTGCTCAGTATAGCCGCTGATTAATTTGTGATAGTAAAAGGATCGACTCCGGATCATCCGATCGGATCGACTGCAACTGGCATCATACATCCGCCATTGGAGGGTTGAGACAGGGACATATTGTATTTTCCCGATTTCAAAAATCCTCAAGAAAAGGTCATCATCCTCATAGCCGTTTAAATATTCATCAAACCCTTTGACCCGGAAGAAGGTCTCTTTTTTTATCATCATCAAGCCCGTCATGACCACGATATCCTTGAAAAGAATATCTTCCAGGGATCTTTTGGGGTGGGGAGATCCGTGGCCATGGTTCCGGTGAATGCCTCGAAGGGAAATGGTCCCCCCGGTATCGATGATATCCGCATCGGTATAGAGCAAATCCGTTTCAGCCTCAAGATGAGAGATTCTGACCTCCAGCATTTGTTCATAACCACGATCATCCTGATCCATGAAGCATAAATAGGCCCCTTGGCTGATGCGGGCTCCAAAATTACGGGCACTGGATTGTCCGCCGTTATCTTTATAATAATAACGCGCAGCCAGATCGGGATGGGCGGTCAAAAAATCACGGGATAAGCGGGCCGAGTCATCAGTTGATCCATCATCGACAATGATTAATTCAAAATTCTTATAAGTTTGGTGGTAGACGCTATCCAGGGCCTCAATTAAATAATCCGGATTGACGGACCAGGCATTATAGATCGGCAGAATTATTGAGACCAAGGGACGGTCAATGTTTTGAGGACGTTGCTTCATTTCTTATCGGGTCACCCCTGGACTATTTTAATCAGTATGGTTTTCAGGATCTGGCCGAAGCGGGTATTTCTGATTCGTCTGGAAAGGGCCCTGGAATAAGGGATTTTCCTCAAGCAAGTGGCTGTCCAGGAGATGATCCTGGAATCTGCAAAGATGACGTCCATCGGCTTGGCTATCTCCATAGCCTCTTTTTTTGCTTTTTCCAGATCGGCTCGGACCATGAGACGGGCCGATTCATCAAATTTTACTTTAGGCTCCCAGCCGGATTGCATTTCGCCTTACCCCTCGAGCCTTTCTGAGAAGACTGAAAAATTATTAAGCAGCCAACCCAAGAGTTGTTTTATGGCAACTCCGGAGGGAAATTAGAGGCCTTAATGTCCTGTTCCAAGGCTCGAATTTCCTGCCTTAACTGTTCAAATTCCAGTGATTTTGTCCTAAAAAATTTGTCCTAAAAAATTGGTAAGTCAGTTCAAATTTCTTCTTAATCCCTTCCGGTGTCAGATAATAGATATAAGACCGTTTGTTATTGGAATTTTTGAATCGTTTAACTTTTAAATATCCTTTTTGAATCAAGGCGTTGATAATGTAATTGGCCTTGCCCAGGCTAAGGTTTAATTCCCGGGCCAGATGCCGTTGCGACAAGGCCGGGTTTTCTTCAAGAATTTTCAGGGTCTTTAGGTGGTTTTCATCCATAAATATTGGCTGAGGGAGGGATTTAAAGACAGGCTACCGCCATTTCCT
>JBEKPQ010000131.1:0-10034 GCA_049520575.1 Thermodesulfobacteriota bacterium
CACGGCAATCGGCACGTTTTGAATTAAACGAACTGAAGCAGCACGCTGTCAAACTCAATCAAGCCTTAACTGAACAAGACAGCCAGATCACCAGTCTCAATCAGCAGTTAGCTGCCCTTTATCACTCCACCAGTTGGCGCATTACAGGGCCTCTACGCATTGTTGGGCACCAGTCAAAAAGATACCGCCGCGAGGGCTTGGCTCTTATCAAGCGTGGTTTTAAAAAGAAGGTTATCACATCTGTGAGTAGAGTTGAAGAGTTAACCAAATTTGCGACACGTGAAGGGCGGGGTATAGAGATAGGCCCGTGGTGTTATCCTGTTGTACCGAAGCGGCTAGGCTACAACTGCCTGATTCTGGACATATTCGATACTGACACTCTGCGTCAGCGTGCTACTGAAGATCCCGGTATCCCCGATGATCTGGTTACACATATTGAAGAGGTTGACCTTATAGGCTCATCAACAGAGATTGCCAAGCTGGTCTGCGTACGTAATGAACTGGATACTTTTGACTATATTATTTCCTCTCACAATTTTGAACACCTGCCTGACCCAATACGGTTTTTACAGGGGTGCTCAGAGGTACTCAAGCCAGGGGGCATTCTGACGATGGCGATTCCTGATCGACGGGGCTGTTTCGATTGCTTCAGACCTCACAGCACCTTGGCGCAACTACTTGAAGCCTACTTTGAGCAGCGGGATCGTCCCACGCAGGCGCAGATATTTGAACGTTGGTCTCTTTCGGCACGCAGTATCAAGACTGGTGACGAGTCCATCAGCTTTCCGATAGAAACCGACCCGGCGTCTGTAGTTCCGTTTCATAGCTTACAGAAAGCGTTTCTAATGTGGCAGGAGTTTATCGATAATCCAGACGATACCTATCGGGATACCCACTGCTGGGTCTTCACCCCTGCATCATGTGAGCTCATTTTATCAGACCTGAGTTTTCTCGGTCTTATCGCATTAGAGGTATTTTATATTTCCTCAGGACAAAATGAATTTTTTGTTCACCTCAAAAAAAAGCCAGCCAAAGTCGATGTTCGCAGTACCGAACAGCAGGAACACTTTTATACAAATCGCCAACGCCTCATGCTCCGTACCTATACTGAATCTCGACCTTGAACGATGATCGATAGGCAGGAATTGCTACTGAAAAAGTCCAGGCATGCATTCTCCTGGATTATCAGATGTCTTATAGGTAGGTAGCTCTTTGATCATCACCGAACAACATCTACTTATCGAGTCAACTTAAGTACTTCTCCCAACGCAGCCAGGTGTCGCCTTTGCTTCCCTTCTGACGAAGAAATCTTTGGTTGTAGTGGGTGCCCTTATTACAGGAACAGCGCGCTGCCGTCTCGGCGAAGTTTAAAACTACTGTGCAAAAGATTTCATATGGCACAGGATTCCATTTCGTTCTTGTATTCTATTTTATACTGAGTCGTAATTTTTCATTAAGAATAATTATTATCGCTCGATTTATCAGTAAATAGGTTGCGGAATAATGAACAGAAAGAATCAAAATAAGAAGATAACTCCTGATAAGGCTATTGGTTTTGTGGATATTTTTTGTTCAGCGTCCGTTTCTGAACAAAGTAATGTTGAGAATCTGTTGATGCCTTCACTGGAAAGATTGTCTGGTGGCAATAATATCTGTCTTCACCTAGTGGATTATTCGGGCACCAATAAGCTTGCCGTTAAAGAATCACAGACGATATCGGTAACTGTTCATAAGAATAATAAACGGCTCGGCTTTGGGGCGGCACATAATTTTCTTTTTGATCAGGTGCATCCAAAAAGTTTTTTCTTGATTATCAATCCAGATATCTATTGCAATGCAGCGCTTGTGGAGGAATTATTGTCAGCTTCGAAGAAGATCGAAGATATTGGAATCGTGGAAGCAAGACAATTGCCTTATGAACATCCCAAGGGTTATGACGCGCAAACGATGGAAACAAATTGGGCGAGTGGTTCCTGTATGTTATTAAACCCAAAGTTTTACAATGAAGTTGGTGGTTTTGACGAAAACTTCTGGATGTATTGTGAGGATGTTGATCTTTCCTGGAGAGCTTGGCTTAGCGGTTATAGAGTCATTCATTGTCCAGAGGCAGTGGCCTATCATTACACAGGTGGTTTTTTTGAGTATCGTGATGATCGCTTTTACTTTGAGCAATTATGGGGAGGCGTGAACTATCTTTACCTTTCATATAAGTATTGGGGTAATTTGCGTTTATGGTTATCAATAATCATCCTGATGAGACAGAATTTACCAAAATCTCTAAAACAAGCAATTTTTAGGGAATTTCAATCCAGGAAAAGGACGTATCGGCGTACAAAAGGCTATTCTCTGAGCTTGCACTCTCAAAAAGATAAAGTAGGGATAGTCAACTATAACTGTTATAAATAGGTTGGAGTTGTGCTGGTGAAGGAAATTCAGTTTAAAATTTTTAGGCTATGTAGAGACCAGAAGACAATCGACCGCATTGAAGAAGAAGGTAGGAAATATAACCTGCCGGAATCGGTACTTATCACTGGTCCAGACTATTTTACTTTTATTGAAGACATTATCAAAAACTGTAAAGAGGATTATGCCCTGCTCTGCCACGATGATGTATTTGTCCCTTTAGATATAGAGCAAAGAGTCAAAGAGTGTATTCAGAAAATGAATGCCTATTGTGGTTCGGAAAACTGGGGTGTTGTAGGTAACTCTGGAATTGAAGCGATATCGTTTAGAACAGTTCGTTTTCTGAGAGATCCTCATACAGCCATTGTACCATATAAATCTCAGCCAATTCCTGTGGTATCGGTTGATGGTAACGTAATGTTACTCCATATCAAGAACATGCGGCGAAATAAGGTAGAATTGCCAGACAATCTTCAGGGTTTTCATCTTTATGATTTCATCACCTTGGTGGAATGTTATCGAAAAAATCTGTTGGCATTCGTTGACTCAACACTTTATGTTTATCATAAAAGCGGTGGTGCTCAAAAGGGCTTTGATAAGTTCTGTGGAGGAGATAAGTTTCAACAATACTGGTCTATGCGTTTCATAAATCACAAGATAATTACGATTAATGGCCTGATAAAAATAAAGAGTCCGAATTTAGATTATCTAAAAGAGGATGATAAAGATCAAAAAGTAGATTTCTACTCAATAGTGGAAAAACGGATTCTCTCAATCGATAAGGATCGTGAAAAGCCTGTAATAAATATAATTACGAGAACTCAGTTTAGGAATGTGAATACACTTAGGCGACTGATTGAATCTGTACAATTGTCACAAAGGGTAAACCAATTGCATCTTGATCTACGACTTATTGTGTCATTTAACAATGGAAAAGTGGCAGATTCAGAAGACACCATCGATAACCTTAAAAGAAGTTTTAAAGAACTCGAAATTAAGTTTATTAAAAATGGTCTTAGTCCCACTCTGGCACCAAGACTGCAGGCCATTAAGGACGCCGTTAAAGAAATTCCGATTGATAAGAACCAATTTGTCTGGGTGGTTGATGATGACGATTTTATATTTCCGAAAGAGTTGAATCTTTTGTCCCACTATTTAAATAACGAAATAATATTTATTGGAAAATCGGCATCATTTGATGAGACGTGGTCATTTGATCGCCCATTTCCTAACAAGAGCTCTGCCAAACCGGGTTATTATTCTGAAGCCTATGCGAGGAATTATTTCGGCAAAAACCACGTGCCAATTTGCTCAGTAATATATCCTGTCAAAGTGCTTCATGATCTATTTGTCAAATACAAACTCGCTGGAGATTATTACGAGGACTACGCACTTCTTTTCTTGGCCCAAGCAAATCATAATATCCAATATTTACCAATACTCATTGCTGGAATATCACATCAAGATAAAAATACTGTTTTAGAAAACGATCGCACGCATTGGGATTATAGTTATGCAACCTTTTTAACGGAAATTACCAATTCTGGTGTGGTTAATAATTCGGTATTCGAACTCATCACGATGCTTTCGAAACAGTCAATGGCTGAAATTGCCATGTTTGCTATTCAGCTGGGCGGTGGTTTGAAAAGCACACTTAAGAAAGCAATACGGCTATACCGCCGCGAGGGCTTGGCAGGTATCAGGCGTGCTTTTAGAATAGTTGCAGAATTACTCGGAAAATGACTATGCTGAATAGATCTGCTGCTACGTCACGCCTAGTGAAGAAACCTCGCTCGGCTTGACGGATATCACCTTCTTCGAGGATCAGGCCGCCGAACTTGCGGCTATACTGAAGCAAGTCAATGCCAGGGACTAAACAATAAGATTATTATGAAGTTAAAGAAACCAGCCTTTGTGAGAGCATCAACCAAAGTAAAGAGAAAGTTTACGGGATCCGCGAAGGTAGCATCTGAATCTTTAAAACTAATCCTCTGAAAGGAATTTTTAATAACGAATCATATGATTACCGAACAACATCCGATCCTTTTCAATACGCCCAAAAGATTAATTGAAGTATCTTCCTGGATAACACATGTCCCATTCGCTTTTTTTCTAATCAGCATATTAAAGCCGAAGGTCATGGTAGAACTGGGTGTTTTTAGCGGCCAGTCCTATGCCGCATTTTGTCAAGCCGTAAGGACATTGAAACTTAACACCCGGTGTTATGGGGTTGATACCTGGAAGGGCGACATTCAACTCGGCGAATATAATGAAGAAGTTTATGAGGAATTTAGCAAGTACAACCAGGAAGAATATAGCGATTTTTCCAGGCTTTTACGAATGACCTTTAACGAAGCCTTAACCCATTTTGAAGACGGAAGCATTGACCTATTGCATATTGACGGGTTCCACACCTATGAAGAGGTTAAAAATGATTTCGAATCTTGGCTGCCCAAAATGTCCCCATGCGGCGTTGTGGTTTTTCATGACACATTTATTAAAGATCTTGACTTTGGTGTCTGGAGATTATGGGAAGAAATATCCCCAAAATACCCCAGTTTTGAATTTGTCCACGGGTACGGTCTTGGAGCGGCCGCCGTCGGTAAAGAGGTCAAAGAGGAATTCATAGAATTTTTACGTGAAGCCAAGTCAAGCAGATATATCAGCAAGCTTTTCAATGCGCTTGGACAGCTCGCTCTATCCGAAGCGAGAATCAATACCCTAAATACAAAAATCAACACACTGAACGATGATTATAACAACTCTAAAGCCATGATCTCCAATTCGTCTGGATGGAGATCCGGTTTGATGCTCAACAGATTAGTCAATTTCATTGCGCCCAACAATACCTTGAGAAAAAAGGCCTTGCTTAGTATAGCCCGGATAGGTGCCGCGGTTTTAAACAAGCATATTGGTTTTTCCTTAAGCAATGGAAAGACAGAGGTTGCTGTTTCTTCGGTAATTCGGGATGATTATATAGATACCATCCGATCGTTGGATACCATGCCGCTGCCACCCAATAATCATGGGAAAAAGAAATGCGCCATCTTTGTTATGGTTAAAAATGAAAATGTTTTTTTGCCTATCTGGCTCAAATATTATAGTCGTTATATTGACGGGCGTGATGTTTACGTATTCGACCATCGCAGTACGGACGGCAGCGTGCAGGAATGTTTGAAAAATTTTACATTCAATGTCATACGACTGGATTATCCTTTAAGTTTTGATCATATCTGGTTTAAATTCGTCGCCGATACCGTACAAAAAAAACTTTTCGATCATTACGAATATGTCATATTTACCGATGTGGATGAAATCATTCTGCCCGATATTAACAAATACAGGGGTTTGGATGACTATATTCAAAAATTGGATAAAAATTACGCGAGATGCATCGGTTATGAATTGATACACGTACCGCACAAGGAAAAACCATTTAATACATTCAAGACCGTTTTGTCTCAAAGAAGGTTCTGGTATTACAGCCACTGGTATAATAAAACGCTCCTATCAACTCAGCCATTGAACTGGGAAATTGGATTCCATGAAGTTCGAAACCTGGAATTAAATGTTGATAATGACTTGATGCTGATCCATCTACACAAGCTTGATTTTGACCTTTGTTGGGAAAAAAGTTTTGAGCGGTCTCGTCTCAAGTGGCCTCATGAGGATATAATCAACAACAGTGGATGGCAGAACAGGATTACGGACATTGATAAATTCAGAGATTATTATGAGGGATGGCCTGAAGGCTTTAAAATTGAGGAAATTCCTGAGGAATTAAGGAAAAGTAATATCTTTTAATGAGTAGATATAGACCGGAGTGGCAACCCACGAGGTCATCTCCCGTTCTTTATAACAACCTAAAGCAAGGATGGAGTATGGCCATCAGCAGCGGAAAAAAAATATCAATAGCCCTGGCAACTTATAATGGCGAGCAATACCTTCGGGAGCTTCTCGAATCCGTGTATCGTCAGACTAGGCTTCCCGATGAAGTCATCGCCTGCGATGACGTGTCGACGGATGGTACCGTTGGTATCCTGCAGGAATACTCCCGCACCCAAGGGTTGCACTATCAGGTTAATCCCCGAAACCTTGGCTATGTTAAAAATTTTGAGAAAACTATTTCACTCTGTAGTGGCGATTATATCGCCCTCTGCGACCAGGATGACCGCTGGAATCCAGACAAACTTAAGATTCTTACTGATGAAATCGGAGACCATTCATTGATTTGCTCTGATGCCGCCTTAATAGACGGTGATGGTAATAAAATCGCAGGTTCATTACGCAGATATTCACGTATTCATATTCCGTCCCGGGGCAGACAAGTCCACTCGCTTATATTCAATAATTTCGTAATGGGCTGCACTTCATTGTTTCATAGAAGTGATTTCATTTCTTCCTTATTATATCCTTTCCCGGACGGCATTCCCCACGACAGGTGGATAGCTGTCATGGCGTCTATGAGAAACGGCATTAAATATCTCAAGAAGCCGCTAATCGAACATCGCCTCCATGAAAAAAATATTATCGGAGCAAAGAGAAATAACTTATTAAACGATATACGCACATGCAATGATAAGTTAAAAGCTAATCTAAATCATGTAGATATTGCCATTTTGGTTAATGATTCGCTTCTATTGCTAAATGAACTGGAGAATCGAGCTTTAGTGGATCCATGGATGATTCCACTAGATCCATGGATGATTTCACTAAAGGGAAATCTACAAGCATTGCTTTTAGATTACAAGTTCTCATATTTCACATTTAAACACCCGACAGCAAATTTGATCATATTGCAATATCTGAATTATTTTTGCCCATCCCCCAATCCCTTTGTGAAAATCATGTTTATAATTGAAAATTTTCAAAAATAATTCAGGTTTCCTGAAAGAGTCATCTGAGGAGCTGTTTAACTCAGATAAAATACAATGGAGGAATAAATGAAAATAATATCAATAAAAAAATTTAATATCCCTGATGTCAAGATTATCCGCTTCGCCCGTTTCTGCGACCAGCGCGGCTATTTTACCGAATTGTTCCGTAAAAGCGATTTTTTCGTTAACCCGGAAATGGGATTTATGAAGGGCCTTGAGTTCTCTCAGGTGAATGAGAGTTTTTCCCGGCCGCTGACTATACGGGGGCTCCATTATCAATGGAATCCCTTCATGGGCAAACTGGTCCGCACCGTGCGCGGCCGTATGGTCGACCTTATGCTCGACATCCGCAAAGGCTCACCCACGTTTGGAATAGCCTCCATGTACGACATGCCTGTCAACCCTAACAGGGATTACAACGAATGGATTTGGATCCCGCCCGGGTTCGCCCACGGCAATTTCTTTACCGAGATCAGCCAGATAGAGTATTTTTGCACCGGCGAGTACAGCCCGGGGAACGAGGGATGCATATCGCCGCTGGCGAAGGATATCGACTGGTCCCGGGCTGATAGCGCCTTAAAGAAAGAATTTGATCCTATCGCCGCGAAAACAATCCTGATGACCGACAAAGACAGAAACGGATTTTCCCTCGAAGCGTGGGTAAAAGATGACCGTTCGAATAATTTTATTTATGGGAAATGTTAAGGATGAAGGAGATGGTAAATCAAAAGAAAATTCTATTTACCGGTGGAAGTGGATTGCTGGGATCGGAATTTAAAAAAATTTTACCGGATATGCATTGTCCGTCGAAAAAAGAATTTGATATTACCGACTACGTTCAGATGGATCGATATCTGGAAAACGGTAACTGGTCGATGATCGTCCATGCCGCCGCTTTTACCTCGCCCCCTAAAATCGATCGGGACCCGCTTCTGGCTATCGATGTTAATATAATCGGCACTTCAAATGTGGTCAAGCTGTGCATGAAATACGAGATAAAGTTGATATATATTTGCACAGACTACGTATTCAAAGGAGACAAAGGATACTACAAAGAGGACGACCCGGTGTTTCCGGTGAACAAGTATGCCTGGTCAAAACTTGGCGGTGAATGCGCCGTGCGCATGTATAATAATTCGATAATCATACGGACAACATTCGGGCCTAATGAGTTTCCTTATGAAAAGGCCTTCGTGGACCAATGGACCAGCCGGGAAAGCGTATCGACTGTGGCTCGGATGATTGCGGAGCTCTTCGATAAGGAATTTAAAGGCGTCGTACATATCGGCGGGGGGAAAAAATCGGTGTTCGCCTATGCTAAAGGCCTTGATCCGAAAAAGAAAATAAAAGAATTATCAATCAATAAAATCAATTTTAAAGTCCCGGCAGATACGTCCATGAACTGTGAATTGTATAACAGTTTAGTTAACAAGAAATAGCAGAATTGTTAAATATCTTAATTAACTTATGGAGTAAATAATATGAAAATTCTCTTAGCTGGAGGAGCGGGATATATTGGTTCTGTTCTTGCTCCCGCTTTAATCGATCATGGTTATGAAGTTGAAGTTATCGATTTGCTTTGGTTTGGCAGTTATCTTCCTAAAGAAGTAAAGGTTATTAAAAAAGAACTCTTTGAATGCGATCAAGAGGATTTCGCCGGTTATGATCAGGTAATTTTTCTTGCCGGTCTTTCCAACGATCCCATGGCGGAATTTAATCCGGCGAAGAATTTTGTCGATAACGGCGCCCTACCTTCATACCTGGCCTACAAGGCGAAAAAGGTTGGAGTTAAACGTTTCATTTACGCCTCCTCCTGCTCGGTGTACGGTTATACCGTTGATCGGCTCTATGATGAGGATTCCCCGACTGTCAGCAATTACCCCTATGGAATATCCAAACTCCAGGGGGAGCGTGGCGTTCTGCAGATGCAGGATGAAAATTTTTCAGTTATCGCCATCAGACAGGGAACCATATGCGGCTTCAGTCCGCGCATGAGGTTTGACCTTATCGTGAATACGATGTTTAAGACTGCTGTCATTGAAAAAAAAATTACAGTCAATAACCCTTCTATCTGGCGTCCCATTTATGACATCCGTGATGCGGCAAATGGTTTTGTTCGGGCGGTACAGGCTAATCATTCTATCAATGGCGTATTCAATGCCACCTCTGATAATTACACCGTAGGCCAGGTGGCCGATCTCGTAAAGTATGAAGTTGAGAAAAAGACCAGTGAAAAAATCAAATTGGACATTAAGAATATACAGGATTTTAGAAATTATAAGGTAAGCATCGATAAAGCAAAAACCTATCTTGGATTCCAGCCATTATACACTATAAAAGATATCATCGATAATTTATTCGATCATATCAATTATTTTAGTGATTTTGAAAAAGACGAATTTTACAACATACGAACATTTAAAAAACTCCAGTTCTAGAATGGGGAATTTTCATCATTTATTGCAAGCTACTGGAGACCTCATCTTCAGGATAATAGGTCCAATATGCCGACATGTTTTTTTGGGTGTAAGCTACGACGATTGGTTCTTCGAAAGTCTTAATATACCATTCAAGGCTTAGTCTTCCCGTCCAAGGACCTATGTAATATTGACCAAGAGGCAATCCTGAGCCGGCGCCAATAAGACCAGGGGGATTCCTATTGAAGTACTTCCGCCACCATTTCTCTGAATAAAATAGGGCGACATATTCTAAGAATGCTGCTTCGTCTGTGAACAAATATCCCTGGTCAACCAA
>JBEKPQ010000132.1:0-11276 GCA_049520575.1 Thermodesulfobacteriota bacterium
GCCGCTTCGCTAAAATCACATTGAGGGAAAATCCCTCTTAGCCAGTCTAATAAGGATTTCCGAACGGCCTTATGGTCCTCAACAATCAGAATATGCTTTTGCATGCAGTTTCCCTTTTGATTTAGTGATGCTGGCTACTGGTTTCTGGATTCTGGATAAAAACGAAAAGCGATACTCGATCAAACTGCCGATACTGGATACTGGATAAAAATTCAAAACCAGCATCCAGTATCAAGTATCCAGTATCAAATACATCTTTGTCGATAACATGATCAGTCGGATTACACTAATGCCTATCTAACTGAATACCCCGGTCATTTCTATCTGTCTGTAGGGGAAGTTTGATATTTTATGTAGGGGAAGTTTGAAAAAAACAGGGTGCTGGATACTTGATTCTGGATGGTGGATACTTGATGAAAACAAAAAACAATACTGGATACTTGATGCTGGATGGGGGAAATTTACTTCTCGCTGATATGACTTTTACTTACCGATTGAATGAGTAGGTTGAGCTTTTTACCTAAAATCTCGAGTTTATTATGAACAGATATATATAATGTTTCATCCGCCAGTGAACCGGTTTCAAATAGCGTTTCCAGATGATCGATCGTCTCATCATTGGAAGCAATGGCATAATTTAAAAATCGAATGAACTCCTGCTTATACCTTCTTCAGCCATAACCTTCTACAATCGTAGATTTCGCCGATTTTATTGAACGTCGAATCTGGCTTCCTTCCTCAAACATTTCAAATTTAGGTAATTCGGTTAAGGTCATTTTATGAATTTCAACAGCAAGTTCCCTTGCCAATTGCCAAACATCCAATTTTCTATAGCTCATTCACGCGCCTCCATCCAGCATCCAATATCTAATATCCAGTATCCAGCATTAATCCACCCCCGTCAATCCCTGGGCAATGGCAAATTTGACCAAACCGGCTGTATCCTTGAGTCCCAGTTTATGCATCAACCGGCTGCGGTAGGTCTCCACGGTCTTGGGGGATATGAAAAGGATCTCGGCAATGGCGGGACTGGTTTTCCCTTCGACCACCAGTTGAAGGATCTCCCGCTCCCGGGGGCTGAGGCTCTCCAGGGGGCTTTGAGGTTGAATTTTCCGGCGCTGCATCACATAATCTTCAATTAGAATTTCATCCACCCTCTCACTCAGATACCGGTGGCCTCCATAAACAGCTCGAACGGCCTGCATGAGTTCTTTGCCGGCTGCATCTTTTATTAAGAATCCCATTGCCCCGGCCTGAAGGGCCTGATAAATATGTTCCGTGCTGTAGTGCATGGAAAGGATGATTATCTTTATCGATGGGTATAACGCGAGGATTTGACGGGCGGCCTCAATCCCATTTAATTCCGGCATGGCTATGTCTATGATTAATACATCAGGGTTGACCCTTTTTGCCTCTTTTACGGCCTGGCGGCCGTCGGAAGCTTCCCCAATCACCTTCATGTCTGCTTGCGTGTCCAGGATATACCTCAGCCCTTCTCTCAGGATCTGATGATCATCGGCCAGTAAAATCCTAATTTTTTCTGCCATGCCTTCCCCCCAATTACTCTGAGAATTTATCTCTCACTTTTTATAACTCGGGACCAATCGCCTCCGATGGAGCGATACTGGATGCTGGATACTAGATACTAGATAAAAACGAAAGGCATTACTCGATTCTGGATAAAGGCAATCAAGCATCAAGAATCCAGCATCGGCAGTTTGATCAAGCATCAAGCAACCGGCAATTGAAGGATGACCCGGGTCCCTTTATCCGGTTCGGAAAAGACTTGGAGATCGCCCCGCAGAGCCACAGCCCTTTCCTTCATGGTGACGATACCCCATCCTCTCTTTTCACCCCCAAAGCGAAATCCTTCGAACCGAAATCCCTTTCCATTGTCTTTTATCGTCAGTTGCACCATGTTTTCCGTTTTTCCCAACCTGAGGTTGACCCGGCTGGCCGAGGCATGTTTGAACACATTGGTCAGAACCTCCTGAGTAATCCGGAAAATAATGGTCTCCATAACAGAAGATAACCGGGGGTAAAACTCCTCTCCCTTTATGTTCGTTTGGATACCAGTCCTTCCCTGAAACTGCTGGCCATACCAGTGAAGGGCGGCCAACAAACCAAAATCATCCAGGACGGAAGGACGCAAATCGGACATGACCTCCCGGATATGCTGGGTTGTTTCTTCCAATAGTTTTTGGGAATCTTCAAGGCGTGAGGAAAAAAGAGATTTTTGATCTTCCGTCATCATTCCAAAAATGATGTTCAGGTTTAAGTTCAAGGCCGTCAGATTCTGCCCCACCAGGTCGTGAAGTGTCCGGGCAATTTCCTTCCGTTCTGTTTCCTCAACCACGGACAATCTTATGGCCAGGGCTTGCAATTCTTTTTGATATATCCGTAATTCCTCCTCCACCTGCTTGCGCTCGGTGACGTCCACGTTAAATCCTTCATAATAAACCGTCTTTCCATTTTCATCACGGACCGTCCTGGCATTTGACGAAACCCATATAGTGGAGCCGTCCTTTTTAAAAAACTCAACTTCATATCCTCTAATGAAACCCCTCTCTTTGAGTATCCGCAAGAAATAATCGCGGAATTCCTTTTTCACATATACTTGGGTGTTAATGTCATTCACCGACTTTATCAATTCTTCAGGAGAATTGTAACCAAGCATATGGGCCTGCGCTGTATTTACAGCGAGGTAACGACCATCCGGAGTTGTCTGAAAGATGCCCTCTATGGCATTTTCGAAGATGTTCCTGTAATTTTCTTCAGCTTTCTTAAAATCCTCTTCTGCCTGTTTGTGTTCGGTGATGTCGCGGATATTCATCACAAAACCTGCAATGGCCGGATTATCTAAGAGGTTTTTCCCCTGCCCATCACAATAACGTTCCGATCCATCTTTATGCACCATGCGGAATGCATTGGGGATAGCGGAATCTGTTGTCAGAATAGCCTTGCCGAAATCAGTGACAGCACGTTCAACGTCATCCGGATGAATAAACGTGAACCCACTTCTACCTATTAGTTCCTCAGGCTTGTATCCGGTAAAACGCTCTACGGAACGGCTGCAATATTTTATGTCTCCGTTTTTATCCGTAATGATAATCATGTCTGAAGAGTTTTCTGTAATCTCCTTAAAGTATTTTTCACTCTCCCACAGCGCCGCCTCCGCCCGCTTGCGCTCGGTGATATCATTTATGCTTGACAGGATGCATGTTTCGTTGTTAATCGTAACCAGGCTGGCCGATAAAATCCCGGTAAACACCTTTGCCGTCTTATCGCGGAATTGATATTCCACCCCTTGTATATCATGACCCTGCGCTAATTCATTGATAACAGCGCGGCGGTCTTCCTCATTGACCCACAGGTGCAGATCAAGCGTGGTCTTCCCGATGACTTCAGCATATTGATACCCGGTGATATTCACAAAGCCATCATTGACTTCGAAGATTCTGCCGTCGGATAGCTTGGTGAGGGTTATTGCATACGGTGATGAATGGAACGCCGTGTTGAATTTTTCTTCCTGAGCTCCAATATCTACAAGCAACCGTCTGTTCACCATCAGGACCAAGCTGATAGCCAGGCAAATGTTGAGCGTGATATACCCGGTAATGGCTAGTGCATTCACCGCTCCCGATTTATAGAAATCGCTGCTCTGTTCCGGGAAAATAACGGTCAGGATGATCTTGGCAAAACTGAATGCAGCGTAAACTGCGAAGACTATGCCTGTGAGACGTGTTATCTGGCGCAAACCAGGAGCTGCCCTGCGCAGCAGGAGCCAACTGCACTGGAAGGTAAAGATCATTATCATCGCTGACAAAGCAATATCCCGTGCCATCAGATTTGGTTGAACCACTACGAAATAAGCACTTACAGCAATGAAGAGGGCAAGCAGAACATAATTATGGACCTGCCGGCCCCTTTCCCCGGTAAAACGCTCCAGCCCCAATAGAATAATAACTATCCCGGTCAGAATCACGGCATTGGCCAATGTCATGGATATGAGATCAGGCACCAGCCCACGCAGAACATGCATTGTCGCCCCGAATACCTGCAGCCCCATCATAACTAACAAGAAAAATATGCCTGGAAGGCGTCTCCGGTCTTGACTCAATATGACCACCGCCACTGCACCAGCATTTATAACATTGGTGATGAGGAACAGTAGCATCAGCGTCTTAATATCAAGCATCATCGGTTCCCTCCATTAGAATAGGGCCATTCCCCTTTACCTTAAATTATCCCTCGAATTTAAAATCCCTCTCATTAAACAGCTTAAGACAGGCACTCACTACATCCGGATCGTAAAGTATACCCCTTGTTATTTAATTATTCTTCGGCCTGCTTGCGCTCAGCTTCTGATTTTTCCAGCTCAGCAACCCGTTTTTGCAATTCTATTATATCCTTAAGGAGTTGCCCTTTAGTCTTATTTTTGTCTTCCATAATCAAAGCCTCAAAAGATTATTATGGTTCACCAAAACAATGATACGGTTTCTGAAAAATCAACTGGTATGCCATTTAAAGAGATTAATTATTTTAAACCATATTTTTCCTTCATTTCAGCATACACCTGCATTAATTTTTGTTCGTGTTTTTGTTCTTCTCTCAAGAAATTTCCGAAAATTTGTTTTTCCATTTCGGAAGTGCTTTTTTAATTAAATTTTCATAGAATTCTTGAGCATTTCTCTCATTTTCCACTCCGATTTCAAACATTTTAAACAATTCCTTTGTTTTCTTGTCCATTTTCTCCCTCTCTATTTAAATGTCTATCCCACCCGATTTTTCAAGATCAAAGAAGTTCTCGGTGTTTGATTTAATATGCTGTAATGTGCAAGATTCAAAATCTGACCCCCGACCCCATTTTCATTTTTTTGGGTACCCCACAGAGATAATGATTGTGCTGAACGGCCAAATCAGAAATCCCAGTTTTAATATCGATTTTGTTCACATACAAATTAATTTCTCATACGCCGAACAGAAAGGTACACCATTTTTACTTTAACTTAAACCCCTTTTCCTTAAAAAGCCTCAAACAGGCATCAACGACCTCGGGGTCATAGAGGGTATCCCTGTTTTTGGCAATCTCATCCAGTGCCGCATCCATTCCCAGGCCCGGACGATAAGGCCGGTGAGAGGCCATGGCTTCCACCACATCTGCAACGGCAAGTATACGGGCTTCCAGGAGGATATCTTTCCCCTTCAAACCCTGGGGATAGCCGGAGCCGTCCATCCTTTCATGGTGCTGGTGGGCTATTTCTGCCAGCGGCCAGGGGGATTCCACATCCTTCAGCATCTCGTAACCTTTCTGGGCGTGCTCTTTAATCATTGAAAACTCAAGGTTTGTCAGCTTGGTAGGCTTGGATAATATCTCCGCGGGTATGGATAATTTCCCGATGTCATGGATGGAACTTGCTATCCGGATTTCATCGATTTTCTCCTGAGGTAATCCCATCTCCGTGGCAATGGCTCGAGCGAGGTCCGCAGACCGCTGCTGGTGACCGGCCGTATAGGGATCTCTCGTTTCCACAGCCGATGCCAAGACCTGAATGGTGGCGCCAACCGCTTTCCTGAGACTTTCGACGGTCCGATGAAGTTCCTCCTCCGCCCGCTTGCGCTCGGTGATGTCCCTGGCGATCGCCTGTATCGCTACAGGTTTTCCGTTGGACATGATGATGGATCCTTGTGTTTCCACGTACACGTCGCTGCCGTCTTTATGCCGCAATCTGAACTCAACTAGGTTCTTCTGAATACCGGTTTCCTTAATCTCCTGTAGTGTTTTGAATGCAAGTGGAAACTGATCTTCGCTCAAGAGCGAGGCAAAATTAAGGGAAAGGATCTCTTCCCTCCTATAGTCAAGCCGATTCAAGGCGGCGGCGTTGGCATCGATGAAGCGACCTTCGAAATCATGGATGTAAACAAGGTCGAGCGAACGGTCGAAAAGAGCCTTGTACCGCTCCTCGCTCTCCCGCAGTTTCTTTTCGGCCTGCTTGCGCTCCGTAATATCTACGATAGCACCTCTGAGCCCCACAGGTTTGTCATTACTGTAAATGACACTTGAGATTACTATGGCAGGAAAGACAGACCCATCTAACCTCATTAAAGTATATTCAGTATCTTCTACTGGTTCCCCCTTTAACAGACGTTCAATGTTGTTACGCGATTTATCAATGTCTTCAGGCGAAATGAGCTGCCATGCTTTAAAACCTCTCTTTAAAACCTCTTCTGTACCTCTAAAAGTTTCATAAATAGCGCGATTAGCAGAAGTAATATTGGCTTCCAAATCCATCTCATAGACTGGGATTGGCAAAAAATCATACAGCTCACGATATTTCTTCTCACTCTCCCTCTGCTCATCCTCCACCCGTTTGCGCTCGGTGATATCACGGGCTACGCCGAGAATGCCTACCGGTCGCTGATTTTCATCTCTGACAAAGGAAAGCCTCACCTCCGTCCACACGGTGGTCCCATCTTTTCGAGTCATTTCCAACTGAAGCATCTGGGGTATGGGAATCTCTCTACGTCCGGATTTTTCCAGCTCCATGACCTCAGATAAGGTCCTCATAGCCAGATCCCGGGAGGAGGGAGTTACTGTTTCTGAAGGTGGTTGTGTCAACACCTCTGCCGGTTCGTATCCCCTAAGGATTTTTACGGAAGGGCTGACATAGGTGTAATTCAGATTCATATCCAAAACGAAAATGACGTCATCGACATTATCGGCCACCAGGCGATATTTTTTTTCACTTTCCTTTAAAGCCTCCTCTGCTTGCTTGCGCTCGGTGACATCATGGGCCATGCCGCGCACAATGGGAACGGCCACGCCTTCGGTCCGCAGGGTATTGTTATATTCCCAGTAATGGGTTTCGCCGGTTGCGGTTTGTATCCGCATGATGCCGCTGGCCCGCCCCTGACTCTGGATCTCTTTCAGATAGGCTCCCAACTGGTCACGCAGCTCAGGGATAAGAAGATCGCTCAGGTTCATGTGCAACAGCGATTCATGGGAATGCCCCAATAATCTACCCGGTGCCTCATTCACAGAGAGCAGGTTTCCCTCCAGGTCGTGGGTGTAGATCAGGTCCTGACTGTTCTCAACCAGGTCCCGGTAGCGATCCTCATTTTCCAATAAGGCTTTCTGGGCCTGTCTGAGTTCAGTAACATCCCGGGCAATGCCCCGGAAACCGATAGGATTACCTGAAGGGTCTCTGATTAACGATGCGGAAGTCTCTAAGCTTTTCCTTTCTCCATTTTTGGTAATCACTTCGTACTGTATGGCCTTGGCCGGTTCTCCAGTACGGAAAATCCGGACAAAGGTCTGATAGAGTATCCTGGCATTTTCAGCATCGGTATATTGTCGATTATTCATGCCCTGCATTTCAGGCCTGGAATATCCATTGATCCGGGACATAGCGTCGTTGAAAAAGGTCAGGTTCCCGGCCAGATCCACCTCATAATAACCGTCTTCAATATTTTCAAGAATGGTCCGATATTTTTCCTCACTTACCTTAAGAGCCTCCTCGGCTTGCTTGCGCTCGGTGATGTCTTTCAGAAAATTCAAAGAAGCAGCTTTCCCCTTCCAGTGGACAAAAACTGCCTTAGCCTCAACCCACCTGACAACTCCATCCTGCCTAACAACCCTGAAAGAATGAAAGGGGGGAACTTCTTCACCTCTCATTCTTTTGATATGACGCTCTATTACCAATTTACGGTCATCAGGATAGATGAACTCAAGAGAAGGCTTTGAGGTTAATACTTCCAGAGGATATCCAAGTATTTTAACGCCTCCAGGATTGATAAATTTTAGCCTTCCCTCTTGGACAATAGAAATCGATTCTGTCGCATTTTCAACAACAAGACGATATTCCTCTTCACTTTCCTTGAGTGCCTCCTCCGCATATCGGGACTTAGACTCTGCTTCTTCCAAATGGGTTGCTTGCCGACGAAGTGCTTCTAACTCCTTGATCAGTTGTTCTTTACTTTTCCTGTTATCATTCATTCTGTAAATCTCCAGTTGAGGCATTCACGATAAAAAAATCCCACCTCTCGAATGAGAAACGGGGTTTCCAAAATTCCTCCATATGCTCCCTCCCTTTTAGGGTAAAGTGCGCTGCTGGAAGACGGGTTATATTACTGATACGGCCTTTGATTGGGCCACATTATACACGTTTTTGGGAATAGTAAATAGGGAGATTTTCTTTTGGAATGGGACCATTAAATAGGAGGGTCCGTCAACGATTAGCGTTTGAACTCTTCCGTTTTTTCAAAAATTGAATTTAGAGGATTACAGGAAGAAGTACTTGCTGAAAATAACTGCTTCGCCGCAACTGTCAATTCTATTTTGTTGCCAGTTGTCTTGCCCAAAGTGTCAGCCAGATGACGACAAATAGCATCATTGCGACAACGAACTTAGATGCCACCATTGCCCACAGCCAGATAGTACGAATTTCCGGCCAGTTAACGCCTTCACCCACGAAGCAAAATATTCCGGCCGGATGCCTTGTCCAGATTAGCAAATAAGCAAGCCATTGAATCAACAGGATACAATAGGCGATTAACAAAGTCCACCATCCAGCCACTGCCGCAGCCCGCACTTTTTCTGTAAATATTTCATCCATACTTATCTCATATATCTTTTTATTTTAATAAGAACCAACCAATGCATCCTTACAGGGTCATCTGAATTTATTTTATCTTTCCTATCTCATAACCCAACTGGGCTTCCTTATTCCTCATTAACTTAACAGCCTTTCTGAAGCGTGCATATCTCCTCCCGGCCTCAAGGATTAAAAGACCACCCAGGATGATAAAAAGTACCCCTACACCGAAATAAAAGAATCCCGCCAGGAATTTTATGATCACTAATCCAATCGAGGTGAAGCCAACCCGGTCTACATATAGGAATGCATGGTTCTTTCTCTGGAAAGATGAGTTTGTTCCTTAAGGAGAACCAGTTTAATTTCCTCATTTTTATCCAAATTTGATAACTCCTTTAGAGAAATATATTACCAACCCATTCAATGCCATCTTCAGGGCATCCTTGTCAACCTCAAAAACCTTCTCTGTTTTTCTTATTGACTTAATCTTTCTTCCTATTTTATAATTTTTTCATATAAAATCCAACCCGATCAATCAAAGTCTGCTTTTGGGTTGTTTTTTCCTTCTTGCATGTTCGGGCCTTGATTGAGCCAATGGCGACCTGTTACCAAACACAGGCAGCCGAGTCAGGAGGGAGCATGCATTTTTACATGGCGGATACGCCGGGCCGGTTGAGGATTGAAAGTCCTGTTCTGAAACATAATCAACAAAAGTGCACCACTTTTCAGGAATTCGTGAAGGGTATCGGCGGGGTGACCTCGGTCGAAATGAAACCCGAGTTGGGGAGTGCCACCATACACTATGACCCCAAAATTCTTGATCACACCAAGCTTATCGGGTTGCTTGAAAAGACCGGGGATTTCGACCACTTTCAGGCCAAGACCCCCGATGATTATTTGGAAGAGACCATAGAGGGTGTCGCCAAATTGGCCCTCGACGCGGCCTCGGATGGACTGACGGAATAGTTTCGCAAGGTTAAATCCATAATTCATAATACTTTTCAGTAAATTTTCCCTATTGATTTTTTTTAGAGATCCTGTAATATAAAAAAAAAGTGATTTGCGTTTCAGGTCGTATTTAAATTTCTTTCTCTTTGACTTCGATAGTAAAAAAGCTTATTTTTTGATTTATTTGATTTCATGGAAATGACAAAAAATAAAAAACAGGTTTCTCCGGCTATGGGCGGATAAACCCCAAATCAGAGGTGGAATTATGGCCACCGGTGGTGATACCCATCTTGGCCACCGTCGTTAAACCCCTGACCAAGGCGGCGATCAAAGGCGGTTATTTACTTTATGACAAAGGGAGAGAAACCTTGGCCGAGGCGCAAGAGGTGATTGAAGATCTGGTGGCCGAGACCAAAGCGGAAATGGAAGAGGCCCAGGAAGCCCCTTCACAGGCAGTAGTTTCAGAGCCTGTGGTCGATCATCAGAAAGGGTGAAACATATCATGTGGGATCTCCCTGACGATACCTATCTCAGTCATGTCTCTAAAGGGAGGCTGCGTTTAAAAATATCATCGAAAAAACGAGATAGCGCCTTTTTTGCTCAACTTCAAGCCGTCCTTACCGCTCTTCCAGGCCTTGATCAAGTCAAAGCAAATCCCTTGAGCGGCAGTCTTCTCATCCTCCATAGTGAACTTCCCGAGGAAATGGCCTCTTTTGTTAAAACCTTGGCCGGTTTCGCTCCAAAGAGAAACTCCAACGGTAAACCAAATACCATTTATCGGAGGGTCACAGGGACCTTTCATCAAGTGAATACTCAAATACAAGGATTCACCAAGGGCGAGTTGGATGTCCCTACTCTAAGCTTTATTGCCCTTGTGGCTGTCGGCCTATATCAGATCAGTAGGAAAAATTTCGTCGCCCCGGCCTGGTACATGGCTTTTTGGTATGCCTTAAATATTTTTTTAAAATCTAAGGAGTGATCATGGCCAAGAAACAAGACTTAAATAAAAAGTTACCCCTCCCCGTTAAGCAACCATCAAAAAGGAGAACGAATATGCCCAACAAACCAGAACCCAAAAGCCCGGGCATCGGCAAGGTTGGAAGCAGCGTCAAAGATGGAGTGGCCAGCAGCCTTAAGGGAATTAATGAGATCGAAGCTGAAATAGTGAGTCTGGTTAGAAACACCGTTTCTACTGCCCTGCGAACCACCGGTTCTTTGACCGGAGAAAGTTTAAATGTCACCAAAGAGGTAGTCAAAGGGGCCTTCCAGGCCACCGAAGAAGTGGGTACCGGACTTATTTTAAGTACCAAGAGTGTGGCCAAAGGATTGGTCATGGGGATCAGTGATGTGGGTGGAGACGTGGTCTCCATGGCCGGACAAACCGTCAAAGGGGCCGTCAAGGGCGCTGCCGAAATTGGAGCCGATGTGGGCCTGGTGGCCAGAAGGACGGTGGACGGCGTCATCGAAGCCACCAAAGAGATCGGCGGAAATGTGGAAGAGGTAGCCAAGGTGGCTGTCGGCGGGGCCATAGAAGCGGCCGGGACCATCGGAAATATGGCCGTTCGCTCGGTAAAGGATATGTTGGTCGGTGTGGCCGAAGGCGTTAAGGAATTGGCCTCAAGTTTACTTCCCAAAACCAAATCGAGCCAAGCTCCGGAAATTAACTCCAGGCCCAAGGGCAGAACAGGAAAAGCCTAACATTTGGTCCGATCGATTCATGCCGCGGTTAAAGGC
>JBEKPQ010000133.1:0-9786 GCA_049520575.1 Thermodesulfobacteriota bacterium
CACTGCTTCTTCTCGAAGCTCCTTCGTGTAGATCGCTCTGGGAATCCTTTCCATTTTGGCACCTCCGTCTTTTTGTATTTTAACTTAACTTTGGTGTCCACGAAAGCCATCTTACCTCAAAAACAAAAGGCACTCATTCTCTCAAGTGTACACTAACGGATTGTCATAAATGCCATGTTCAAAGAAATTGGCCGTTAATATATCGTCTCGAAGGCGGTGAGGCCATGTCCGATTTCTTCAGAGGACCTCTTTTCCCCCCTTGCCTTCCGCCCTGTTTTTCTTCTTGATCTTTACTTTTTTGCTTGTTATTCTTTCCAAGAAAAAGCGACCTCTTATCAACTACTAACCAAGAAAGGAGACATGTAAAATGGGCAGTACTAAATCCCAAAAAGGTTTTTCGAGGCGAGGTTTTATAAAAGGGGCAGCCCTCGGCATCGGTGCTGCAATGGCAGGAGTCGGGCTGAAGGAGGCCCAGGCCGCCTTACCGCCTAAAACTTGGAATATGGAAGCGGATGTCGTTATCGTCGGCTTCGGGGGCGCCGGTCTGACTGCCGCGATGGAAGTTCATGATGCCGGAGCAAACGTTCTGGTTTTGGAAAAAGCGCCCGCCCATCTGCCCGGGGGAAATTCGGGTTGTTGTGCAGGTTATATGTTGCCTCCTTCTAACGCGGCCGATGGTTATAAATATTTTGAAGCTCTTAGCTCGGGGACAGTTACCGATAAAGAACTGATCCGCGCTACTGTTGATGCTTTGAGGGAGGTTCCTGGATGGTTAAAGAAACAGGGTGCGCCGGTAAAGGTGCTCACTTCTAACAGTCCAGGTGCTTTCCCTAAACTTCCCGGTTCCAACGTAGATTATACTATGGTGGAAGGCGGGGCTGTTGAAGCCTTTAAAGTGCTCTTGAAACAGGCAGAGGACAGGAAAATCAAAGTAATGTATGAAACACCGGTAAAGCGCTTGATTCAAGATCCCGCTAATGGTGCCGTATTGGGTGTCGTTGCCGAGAGGAAAGGGCGCAAGATTTCCGTCAAAGCGAAAAGAGGTGTCGTTCTAGCTTGCGGAGGTTATGAAAATAATACGGAAATGCAGTCTAATTTCAACTTCCCGGGTTTAAAATTTTTTCCATTTGGCACGCCTTACAACACCGGAGACGGTATCCTCATGTCCATAGCAGTGGGAGCAAAGATATGGCATTTACCCAGCCTTGAATTAACCGGCTATACTGTGAAGGTAGCCTCGGATCAGTTGGGTTGCTCCATTCCAATTCGTCCACAAGGCGGAAGTTATATTTTTGTGAACAAGTACGGAAAAAGATTTACCAACGAAAATTTGAGTTTGGGTCATTACAAGGGTCCTGTGGAAGCTACGTTTTTTGATCATGAAAATGCTGAATACCCAAACATACCCTTCTTTATGATTTTTGATGAAACTGAAAGAAAGCACGGGCCTATTGTGCCTAAAAACTATCTGCCTAATTCGATTATGTCTTGGGCAATAGTACAAAAATTATTCGAGGGATGGAGCTCGGATAACACAAGAGAAATCCAAAAAGGCTGGATCAAAAAAGCGAATACGTTAGAAGATCTTGCGAAAATGATGGGCATCAATCCCGAGGGACTGGCCACAACAGTAAGAAGTTACAACGAATATAAAAGCCAAGGCAAGGATCCCGATTTTAAGAGACCGGCAAAGACTTTATTGCCCATCGTTACGCCGCCCTACTACACGGTGGAATTAGGTCTCACTGTTATCAACACCCAGGGAGGACCAGTCCATAATGCTAAAGCTCAGGTTCTCGATACGGAAGAAAAGCCGATACCAAGGCTTTATGCCGCTGGGGAATTGGGATCTTTCTTCGGCCACCTGTATCAGGGGGGAAGTAATT
The DNA here is from genome assembly GCA_049520575.1 of Thermodesulfobacteriota bacterium. Taxonomy (GTDB): domain Bacteria; phylum Desulfobacterota; class RBG-13-43-22; order RBG-13-43-22; family RBG-13-43-22; genus RBG-13-43-22. The sequence continues at coordinate 1,887 of JBEKPQ010000133.1, forward strand.
TCCCTGAGGCGCTGGCCTTCGGCCGCATTGCGGGAAGGAATGCGGCAAAGGAGAACCCCTGGAAATAAGGATAAAGAAATCAGACTCAGAACGGGGGAGACATGCAACAGAAATGGTCTACAGCGAAATGCCTTTCAGTTCTCGGACTGTGCCTTCTTTTTATGATTGTGGTGAATGTCTATCTGACAACAAGAGTTAATCCTTCCGGTCAGGTATTCGCTGCGCCGAAACTATTGAAGGTTTCCGACAATGGAGACTGTGCAGCCTGCCACGGTGGAGATCGGGTTCTTCCGGACGGACATGATGAGACCAAAAGTTTGCCCGGTAAGACCTGCAAGGCTTGCCATAATCCAAAGGAACAGAATCTTCGAGGGAAGGTTCCTTTAAGCCATCTCCATCTATGGAACGGGATTTCCTGCCGGGATTGCCACGGCGAAGCCGATCCCCGAAAGGCCCTGACAACGGCTCAATGTCTTTCCTGCCATAAAAGTTACCAGGAAGTGGCAAAATTGACCAAGGATTTGGCAACCAATCCCCATAAATCCCATTTTGGGAATATCGACTGTGGTCAGTGCCACAAAGCTCATCAAAAATCGAAACTATATTGTAACACGTGCCACGATTTTGATTTCAAAGTGCCTTAAGAACCAAAAAGGAGAACAGTATTTGTTGATAGTGTTTTTGCACATTCGGTTCCCGAACCCACCACTCTTTTCCTGTTCGGCTATGGCTCGATTGGCTTCATGGCCTTTAGAAGGTGGTTTAAAAAGTATTCGTTTCTAACCACAATAGACAAAGGTAGGGTCAGAAATGGCTCTGCCTTTTTTTGCACATTTCAAACGTAATCGTTAATTTTTGGGACGATCGCTTTAGAATAGTTGTAGGTGTACTCGTTGAATTCGGTCAGGTGCGGCCATGTTCGAAGAAACTTGAGGGCTTCTTCCTGAAGTTCTCATTTCTAAAAAGTTGAAAGTCCCATCCAACAGAGCTCGTCATAAGAGGACTTACACATATTTTTGGTATTTAGGCTCATACATCATAGACTTGATATGTTCTGATAGATTATCCGGTTTCGGCTTGGTTGCTATGCCGCGCTGATAGCTCACTTCAGCTACCGCGGTAGCAATGGATAGAGAGACCTCTCTAATGCGGGTCAACGAAGGAATAATCCGTCCCTGTTTAAGATCAGTCTCCGATACCATTTCTGCCAACGCCCTTGCTGCCGCGAGAAACATTTCGTCAGTTACGGATCTGGCCCAGCTGGAAATGACGCCCAATCCCACCCCGGGGAAAATGTAGACATTATTTCCCTGAGCGGGCACAAATGTTTTCCCTCGAACCGTAACAGGTTCAAATGGGCTGCCGCTTGCAAAAATGGCCCGCCCTTCAGTCCAGGTATAGGCCTCTTCGGCAGTACATTCCACCTTTGAAGTTGGATTTGAAAGAGCGAAAACAATCGGCCTTTCGTTGAAGCTGGCCATAGCTTCCAGCACTGGTTTAGTGAACATTCCAGGCTTTCCGGAAACCCCGATGATCGCAGTAGGCTTGAGCGATTCAACTACAGCCAAAAAGTCGTTAAGGAATTCGTGGTCATGGGCAAAGAGACGTTTGCCTCCGGTCAGATCTGTCCGTCTTTTTACAACTAAACCTTTGGAATCCACGAACCAGCAACGGCTGCGTGCTTCTTGCTCTGATAACCTCTCATCAACCAGGGCTGAAACGATTAGCTCGCCGGTACCTCTACCGGCTTCGCCCGCCCCTAGAAAGAGGATCTTTTGATCCTTGATTTTTCCCTTGGTAATGCGCATCGCTGAATAAAGACACGATAGAGTCACTGCCGCGGTTCCCTGGATGTCATCATTGAACGTGCAAATTTTATCACGGTATTTCCGCAATAGACGAAAAGCATTCATGTTACCAAAATCTTCAAACTGGATAAGCGCACTCGGGAAGACCTGTTGCACCGCCATGACGAACTCTTCGATCAACTCGTCGTAGACTGCTCCTCGAAGGCGACGGTGTTTTAAGCCTATATAAAGGGGATCATTCAACAACAATTCGTTTTCCGTTCCCACATCAATGGTCACCGGAAGACTGATAGAAGGATGAATACCGGCACAGGCGGTATAGAGGGCCAGTTTTCCTACGGGAATACCCATCCCGTCGGCACCAAGGTCTCCAAGGCCGAGAATGCGCTCTCCGTCGGTAACAACAATGATACGTATGTCCTTGTAAGGCCAATTTCCCAGAAGGTCAGCGACCCGGCCTTTGTCGTTAGCCGAAATGAATATGCCTCGAGGTCTTCGATAAATAGTACCGTATTCCAGGCAGGCCTCTCCTACTGTCGGGGTGTAAACTATTGGCATCAGTTCCTCGATGTTCTCCAACAGTACTTTGTAGAATAAAGTTTTGTTTCGATCTTGGAGGCCGATCATAAAGATGTATTTTTCAAGGTTCGTTGGTTTTTTTCTTAGATTCTTAAGAACCCGCAAGACTTGTTCGTCCAAGGTAAAGACATGAGGAGGTAAAAGTCCGCGAAGGCCCAATACATCCCGTTCCTCCTCAGTAAAAGCGGTCCCTTTGTTTAAAGCCGGATCTCGAAGTAATACATATCCAGTGGGATATTCCCTCAAACGGCTCTGAAGCTTCATTTTTCCCTCGGCATCTTCAAGTTGATGATCCTTTTTAAAACATTATCAAGGTGTAATATTAATTAGATGCTAAGATAAGTCAATCTTTATTTTATTTGGCCCCCTTGGCTATTCCTGTCGCCCTGGAAGAGATCTCCCAGAATAAGGGCGTCGTCTATGATTCCTAATTTGTGGATATCTGCCTCAAACCCTTCAGAGAGAAGGGGTTTAAGTTGGAGTAAAAATGTATTTTTCTATGCCCCCTTTTTACCCGTAATCTTTAGATTGGAATGATCTTAGGATGAATAGGTAGATATACTCGATGAATTCGCTCAGATGATGCCATGTTCGAGGAAACTTGAGGACTTCTTCCTGAACTCTTCAAACTTCCATTTTTGAAAAAAGACAAGAGTTCTTCCTATAATCGAGATAATAGCAATCAATCCCAACCCCTTGAACTTCAGATATACTCCTCGGACTCCCAGCTTCCTTTCTATGAGGAAGCCTTTGATCAGGATTCTGCGGTTTCTGTAGATCACTCCACCATTTAAGAGAAGATCTGAATGTGTAGGGAGCAGTATGTCCATTTAATATGGCAGGTAAATCACAAAAAATTCGGGAAATTCTCGATGATGATCTTAACGAATGGATGACTTAAAGATCAAATCTTGACCGTTTGGCTCTGTCTCATCTTAATTTCCGGAATGAAGACGGCCGGTAAGCCTTTCTATCCGAACTAAAAATTGACCAAGGGATGCGCCTGGGAAAGCGATATATGGTTTAACAAAATACGGATCTGCCCCCGCCGAAGCGGAGACGGGCCATCCCAAAAATTTCTATCGCTTTTCTCCGGTGAAGGTGCTCGTAGAAGTGCCCCTACCAGCGCGGTCAGAAACAACAGATTTGGAGTTTTTATACTCGACTAAACCGCTGACCTTATTGCCCTCAACCTTTCCTTTATAGGTTATATCAATCCCGTTATAATTGAATATGTATTCAAAATCGCTGCCTTGGATTTTTCCTGTAACTTTAATTTTTCCGCTTACACCTTGGTAGGTTCCGGTAATTTCCTCACCGTCCTGTTGCAAAACGAAAATTGAAGTCCCTTTACCGCGGGAGGAATCAACCGACATATTCCAGTTTCCCGTCAAACTATCCGCAGCCCGAGTGACCGCGGCTCCCGCAGCTAAACCTAAAACCACAAATAACATCACGATAAAAATAAATGATTTTTTCATACCTTCCTCCTTTTTCTATTTTTATTTCTATTTTTATCTTCATTTCGATCTTTTTTCAAGTGTTTTTATTTCTATTTGATAACTTGGCATAGCCTCGGATTTTCCTTTGGATGTTTTTTGAGGTAATTTTTTCGATTTCGATGGGCAATGGGGATATTGGTTCTAAAACAATTTATTATTGTAACGTCTCCCAGGGGCTTCGTCAAAAGAAAATTAGGATATCCTCATTCCTTTACAATCTATTTAGATACTCTCCAGGCCGCCTCATCTTGTGGTGGGGTGGACTGTTGACTTCTTCCTTGAAGTCATGCAAGTTCCATTGTGAAAAATCCGAGGAGTTCAAATCGTAATTGTTTAAGAACCCCCTCCAAATTAAGGATTCCAGCCTACTTAAAAACCTCCTATTTACTATTCACAAAAACGTGTATAATCCATTTTATTCAATGCCAGAACAATAATAAAACCCGTCTTCCACCGGAGGGGCCAACAACATTGATATTAATGTTGTATCGTGAGTAAAATAAAATGATTCTAGTAAGAAAGAAGAAGCAGCGCCGTGGAGAAAACTATAAAAACCGAGAGCCGCATTGCGGTATATGCCGGGACATTTGATCCGGTAACCTTTGGCCACCTCTGGATTATCAAGACGGGAGCCAGCCTTTTCGACAAACTGGTTGTGGCTGTGGGGACCAATTCGAACAAGAAATGCTATTTCTCCCTCAAAGATAGAATTAAGATGCTTCAAGAATCAACGGCAGAATTCAAAAATGTCAGTATTGGCAAATACACGAACCAATTTCTGATTAAATATGCCGAGAGCATAGGCGCCAAATTCATTTTAAGAGGAATCAGAATTACTACCGATTATGAATACGAGAAGATTCTAAATTATGTTAATCGTCAGCTTAATTCTGAAATAGCGACGGTGTTTTTTTTGCCACCCAGGGAAATAGTTGAAATCAGCTCCAGTATAGTTCGAGGACTTATCGGTCTCGAGGGGTGGGAAGAAGTGGTGGGTAAATATGTCCCGCCATGCGTTCTGAATCGACTAAAGGTAGAGAAACAGCACTCGGGGCCTAGCTAACGCATATTCCTTGCCGTTTTATTTTTTGGTAGTTTTCAAATAGATAAGATTAAGGGTCTGAGAACCGATTGTGAAGATGCTTTATAGTTAATGGAATCCTGAAGCACAAATACCTGATGTAAGAGCTTGGGCGATCAGATACCCGACAAATCTGGGAGGAGGCGACCGTGATGGCTACCCCCGTATAGAGTCCATGAGCGGAAAGATCACCAGTAGGAACAACGATTCCCCACCGGGTTGCACAATTGAGGTTACATTACGGTGAAAGAATAGGGCCAGTTGATTATCTCCATTACAAATCGAAATAGTTAATTTTTAATCCCACTCAGACTCTCAACTTGTAGGTGAAGTCGTTAAATTCAGTGCAGTGAGGCCATGTTTGAGAAAACCTATTGACTTCTTCTTTGTACTCTTTAAATTTTCATTCTTAAAAAAGGACAAGACTTCAAACCGTAATCAACGAAAGGGATTTGAAATTTATTGACTTTTTGCCAGTGGAGGGGTAGAAATTTTACAGTATATTGATTATATTTTCTTGTTGGTAACCTTTACCAAGGGAGTGTCGATGGAAGAATAATAGACCCCATTTCTCAACAGAGAGGTGGGTTTTTTTTTAGCCAAACAAATAGCTATAAAGTTTTTAGAGGCAAAAAAACTATTAAATCGTCTTGTTCAATTTGGGGAGGCCACCAATACATTGCTAATTGACCATGAATTTAGAAAATAAATAATAATTTCTTAACGACGGATCGAACTCAACTTTAATTTTATTCTCAGAGGTTTTATGTATTAAATCTTCCCCTCTGATAATAGTTTGTTTCTGGTTTAAATCAAACAGAGAATTTCCCAACCAATTTTTACCTTCCTGGATGTTGAGCAGATGAGCAATAGTAGGTGCGATATCGACATGAGAACCAATGGTGTCGTTTGTTTTTGGCGACAAATTCTTATGACAGATCAATAAAGGGATACATTCATCTATAGACGGGTCATTAAAGGCTCTTGATTTATGGTCAGCAAAGAGAATGATTATGGTATGCTCTATTAGACCAGCCTGGTCTAGCAAATGAAATAATTCCCCGATAGCCTCATCCACTTCATGTATCACCGAGATATAATTTCTTTCCAAGGTATTATAATCGGTGTTTTCAAAATGGAATAAGGATGGTGTTTCGGGGTGATAATTTCGAAAAGGCCCATGGCTTTGCACCGTGATCAAATAAGCAAAAAATGGTTTGGGCATATTTTGGATATATTTCATGGATTGTTTAAAAAATTCCTTATCCCACGAGTAAAAACCTTTAGCCTTCCCAGAAAAATAATTTGCTGAATAAAATTTATCGAAATCGAGGTTTTTAAATCCCATTTCTCTGGAAAAAATATTTCCGTAATTGGCATGAAACCCGGCGCTTGTATAGCCGTGCCGTTTAAGGACATGGGCCAGTGATTCTACCTTACCGGGTACAATAGTTTGAAAACTGGGGTGATCACTAATGGGCAGTAGGCTGGTAAGAGTCGATAATTCTGCATCCGAAGTACCTCCGCCATAATGTTGAGAGTAAAAATGTTCAAAAAATATGGAATGTTTTTTCAGTCTGTTCAGGAATGGGGTGATTTCAACATTATTTATCTTTTTGTCCATAACCAACTTTTCCAAGGATTCTGTTTGGATAATAATAATATTGGAACCTTTCAATAAGGAGGATGGCAAAGAAGCTAAGACGGTATTTTTGGAAATTTTTCCTGGGTAAGGAATAGCCGTCTTTTCCTTGCAAAAGTGATCACGAATACTTTTATAGGCCAACCCAGCGGCAGTCCAGGTTATTCCATAAGCTCGGATAGCATCAGTGGAATGAAAATCAATCCGTTTGGCCGGACTCTCAATAATAAACTGAGCGCCGATATAGCTTGTATAAACTAACAATAGGCCGATAGTCACATATTTCAATTTTAAATTTTTTAAATTGTTAAGCTTAATTTTTTTAATAAACAAAAATGACAAAATAATGACTATGGGCCATAAGGCAATTAACCAATAATCCAGAGGTTGGAGCAATTGATATAGGATCTGTTCCTTTATTGTCCATAGTTCACTACTACTTGCAAAGAGAAGGGAAGGTTCAGGGGTGTCCTGGTAGTAATTAAAATAAAGCCTTAGGGCGATAAAGGTAAAAAAATAAATGGTATTAAAGCCAATAATGAAAAGTATTTTATATATTTTCGATCCGACCTTTAAAAAGTAAAAATAAAATACTGGAACGATCGAAAACATCATAAAGAGTTTTATGGATTGTTTAAGAATAGTAAATAAGAGGTTATACCCAGGAGGCAAGATACTATGGAGGGCAATAAAAAAGTCCAGATAAGGTACTAATAATAATAAAGATATTAATAAATATAATACGTAAATCATGTTTTTGATGAATTCCAGTTCAAGGGCAAAGGGCTATTTTATTCAAAATGGTAAGTTAAGGACTTCAAGAAGAAGTATTCAAGTTTCCTCAAACATGTCTGCATTGAATTTATCGAGTACAACTAAACGGTTTCATAAAAAAGAGAGTTAAGGATTACTATTAGAAATGGTGATAACGATTAGGCAAGCCGCCGTTGCTAGCCACCCCTTTGATCAGCCAAAGATCTGAGAAATAGACCTGACTTCTTCCGTCGCACCACCCCCGAAGGTCGTTGAGTTGTCAGGTTCGTAATTCAAACCGCCGGATTGTTTCTCAACAATATTATCTTTTTGATTTATCACAGAAGATTGGTTTGTCGGTTCCAGAATAAATCTCAGTCTTTTAGGCAAGCACGAAATCATTAATTCTATCATTAGAATGAGGAAGTCCCATATCCAACTCTTCCTTTTCGTTTGCAAATATAAAATATTCATAAATTATCTCTTCACATTTCAGAAGATAATTAATATTTTTTTAAACAAATACCGTTTTAAA
>JBEKPQ010000134.1:0-9625 GCA_049520575.1 Thermodesulfobacteriota bacterium
TTCGGAGCTTCGACTCCGGGTTAGAGCTTCTTCATGGCTTGAGAGAATGGTTCCGGTTCTATAACCAGGAACGTCCTCATCAATCCTTTGGACTTCTGACACCGGATGAGGTATTCTACGAATTATCTTCTCCATTATGCAAGGCTGCCTGATGCCTTTATTAACCTTTAGACACAGAGCTTATTTTCACTCTCAGACTGTCCTATGTTTGGGGGCCACTGCCTTATACTCTTCCCATTCAAAAGCAAAATCTTATCAAAGGAAAGGAGTGCTTATGGGTTACGTAGACAAGCATCTGCTGGAGGGCGAAAAAGTAGTCTACCGTGCCAGGCTGCATCGCATCATCTTTCTGCCTCCCCTTGCTTTGGCGGTGCTCGGCATTATAGTGGCTGTTTTAATCAACTACTACTTTACCAACTGGAAGGCAGCGTGCATCGTGGGTGCTGCTTTTCTCATCGTGGCCATCCTGTTCGCCATTCCTCGCTACATCCGCTATGCCACCTCCGAGTTTGCCGTTACCAATAAGCGGGTGACTGTCAAAGTCGGGTTGATTTACCGGGACACACTCGAACTCGTTCTTGTGAAAGTGGAGACCATCGGTGTTGAACAAACTATCTTGGGTCGGGTCCTGAACTACGGCACGATCATTGTCACCGGCACCGGCGGGACTAAGGAACCTTTCAAAGACATTGCGAAACCCATCGAGTTTCGCGAGCGTGTGCAATCCCAACTTGCTTGAAGGCACCGCCGAAATCATGTCGAAAGGCTGGTGGAACCGCACTATGATGACGGACACTCGGCCAAGCCTTGGTGCTGAAGCCGGCCTCTCAAGTGTCTGGGGCCCCGCATGTTGCCATATTGGGGTCGGGCCAGGATAACTAGTTGGAAGGCTAAAAAAAAGATATAAAAAATTGCCCTTGACCTCAAAGAGATCGTGAGGAGAAAATTTATGACTGTCCCGTTACCTGAAGGGGAATTGCTGCGAAAGGCCGTTCAATGGATCAGTGAACAGCGAGAATTGGTTTCCAGGCCGTCTCTGTCCGAACTGATTGACAAGGCCGGGGAAAGGTTCAACCTGTCTCCCAAGGACAGCGAATTCCTTCTCAATTTTTTTACCGCAGCCCAGAAACAGGCCGAATAAGGATTTATCCGAAAAGATCAGCAGGGTTTTTATTTTAAGTATAATTTAAGGATGGGGCACGGACCTTCGTCAATATTAGGCAGGAGAAACAAAATGAATCGAGGAGGGTTCTCTTGGAGAAGGTTTTCCGGGATCTCGGCGGCCAAATCTCGAATTTTCCGATCTATTGGCATACCACTGACCAAAAGTGGACGGGAAAGGAAGATTGGGCGGATGGTCACCGGGGGTGGATGTTTGGTCATGGCTGCCTTCTGGGTTGTAATTCCGGTTACCATGGTAATAATTATCTATAAACTGATCTGATTTTTTCTTCTTGACATCGTTTTTCTTTTTCAATAAGCTCTTAAAAACTTTAGAAGATTAAGGATGGGGTCATCCCCGGTCTACCGCAAAGCAGACATTAACGATTTCCCATTTCAGAAGGCCCTCCAAATATGCTTCGTTCGCAATCAGGTAAAGGCTGTTTGACGATCATCCTCCTTATTTTGATTTTGGGAGTGGTAGGTCTTTGGTTGTTTTTTTCGCAATTAGGGATCCCCTTGGAAGGCACGGGAAACGAAGATGCGCATATCGTTCTTTCCCAAGAGGGGATCGGGGAACATGTCCGGGCGCAGACAGGATACGGAGTAATTCTGGACTGCGAGGGAGTCATCGAATCTCCTCCGGGAGAATATTGGCTTACCATCATGACCGATGATGAGGTGGCCTTTGAGGGAAAATTAATGGCCGGCCAAAAACATCATTATAAACTGAAGACCCGTTGGGGGAAGGCCATGACCATTTTTACCCATAAGCTTAAAGGATTAAGTGGCCAAAAAGAGGTCAAGGTTACCTACCTTTTTACTTACACCTATTCCTATAAAAGCCTCTTGAATCGTTTGATCTCCTGGGGGGATTAATACGATTTCTTGATGGTCCTCATCTCCCAATCTTCTTTTTAAGAATCTATTGATTTTTGGCTAAACCTATGTTTGAATGTTGACCAGATAAAATAAGGAGTTAAATTATGCAGGAAACCAAACCTATCAAATTTTCCGGGGCTAAGAAATACGTACTGGATGAAGAATTGGCCAAGATCGTCAATATTACCATGGGGCTGGAAATGCCCTTACTGCTCAAAGGAGAACCCGGAACAGGCAAAACCATGCTGGCCCATGCCATAGCCGAAACCTTCGGCATGCGATTGATCGTTCTCAATGTGAAATCGAGCATGAAGTTGATTGATGCCCTCTATCAATACGATACCTTGACCCGTTTAAACGACAGCCGTTTCGGGGATTCCAAACGGAACGTTAGCAACATAGAAGATTACATCAAAATGGGTAAAATCGGCCAGGCTTTTACGGCCGATGAAAAAGTGGTATTACTGATTGATGAGATCGACAAGGCCGATACCGATTTTCAAGATGATATGCTCGACGTCCTGGACCAAATGGAGTTTGATATTATCGAGATCGATAAGACTATTTCAGCTAAGAACCGGCCGATCATTGTTATCACCTCCAATGCCAAAAAAGACCTATCTGATCCCTTTTTAGGACGCTGCAACTTTCACCATATTGCCTTTCCCGAACCGGCTATGATGAGGAGTATTATTCATGTCCATTTCCCTAATATCGACCAGGAGCTGCTGGATAGTGCGATCCAAAGCTTTTACCGTCTCCGGGATATCAGGGGAATTGAAAAAAAACCGGCTACCCGGGAATTGATCAACTGGCTCCGGGCCTTGAGATCGGATCCGGACTTCAAGGTCAAGGACCTGATCAAAGGTGAGGTGCCTTTTTTGGGGGTTTTGTTCAAAAAGAGTCAAGATTATGTGGTGGCCCAGAACAGCGTGGGCCGTGTAAAACGATAGCTTGGCGATGCTAAAAATACAGAAGTCAGAATACAGAATCCTGAATAAAAACCTCAAATTTTTAACGGTTCATCCTCAATTCTGAATTTCGACTCCTGGATTCTAAACTTTATTTATCTTTGAATTTTTAGGCAAGAAATGTCCTTTACCTCAAATTAAAGGATCAAATCTCCGGTGTAGGATTATGTTTTTAGATTTTTTTTATTTTTTAAAAAAAGTGGGGATCCCGGTATCTCCAACCTCGTTTTTGAGGTTGCAAAAGGCCCTTGGCCTGGGGCTGATCAATTCCCTGGATGACTTGTACATCGCCGCCCGGACCATCCTGGTTAAGAGTGAGCGTTATTTCGACTTATACGATCAGGCCTTTGCCCACCAATTCCGTGGGGTAGAATTCAAGGAAGGAGATGACTTTGAAATAACGGATGAGCTCCGGGCCATGTTGGAAGAATGGCTGAAAAAGCCGGAAGACCTGGCCCAGGCCCTGGGGTTGGATGAAGAGGAATTAAAAAAGTTGACTCCGGAGGAACTGCTCCAATACTTCCTGGATCGGTTGAAGGAACAAACCGAAGAACACCATGGCGGTAATAAATGGATCGGGACCAGCGGAACCTCTCCGGTCGGCCACTCAGGCTTTCACCCGGGAGGTATGCGGGTAGGCGGTATAGGGGGAGGCAAGTCGGCCGTCAAGGTGGCCCTGGATCGCCGATACAAGGATTATTCCCAGCAAGGTCCGCTGACCCAGTCACAGATTGGGGAGGCCTTGAAACGACTCCGCCATATGGTGCCGGTAGGACCCAGAGATACGGTCAATATTGACAAAACCATTTATGAAACCATGAAAAATGCCGGTGAAATCGAGATTATTTTTGATCAAAGCCTTAAAGACCGTTTAAAGGTGATCCTGGCGATCGATAACGGCGGCTGGTCTATGGATCCTTATGTCGGCCTGGTCCAAACCCTTTTCAATTATGCCCGGGACCAGTTCAAGGATCTGAAAACTTTTTTCTTTCACAATACCATCTACGATTTTCTGTGGGAAGACCCTCCGAGGCGGTCCAAGCCTTTTCCCACCGATCATCTGGTCCGCCTGGATCCGGAAACCCGGTTCATTATCGTCGGGGATGCCAGTATGGCCCCTTATGAGTTGATGGGCAACGACGGTTATATTTATGTAGGAGAGCGTTCCGGCAGACCGAGTTACGAACGACTGAAGTTCATTGCCGACACCTTCAGCCATGCCTTGTGGATCAACCCGGTCATGGCCACGGATTGGGGTTACACCAGGACCATCATTCAGATCCGGGAGCTCTTTCCCATGTTCGAACTGACTTTAGACGGCCTGGAAAAGGCCGTGACCCAGATGATGACCAAGCATTGATTTTTTTCAGATCATAACAGTTATGGGCTATTATCCTCCAAAGTTTTTTCTTCTATAATATAATAAACAATAGGGCAAAATAGGAAGGCTAACCCCATGAATGGCAAAAACCGGGCGGATATTTCAACGGGAGCTCAGGTACAGGTTGTTCAGAAACAGGATCAGCATTCCGGTAAACTGACCGAAGGGATTGTCAAGGATATTCTTACAAAATCCCCCAATCATCCTCATGGAATCAAAGTGCGCCTGGCGAGCGGCGAGGTGGGCCGGGTGAAAGAAATCCTTTCCCAGGGATCTTGAACACCAAAGATGAGTTTGCAGGTAAGAATGGATTACGCAAGCCAAATCTGTTCCGAATCCGAGCCAAAATAGAAATGCTGAAGTTGCACAGGGCAACAGCTTGAACATCGAGGAATCTCCTTCAATTTTTCTATAGTAAGCATACCCCAATAAAGTCGCCTTAGTTACCTATGGCGATTATATTGAAAACTGTTGTTAAAGCTTACGATGATAGGTGAAGATCACTTTATATTTTTCATTGCCTCCTGCAGCTTTTTCATCTTCTCTTTGTCTGCGGCGGTTTTGGCGTTCGCAGCATCCTGCTGCTTCTGCAGTGCCAGTTTCTCTTTTGCCTGCTGGTCTTGATATTATGCCAGAGCAGCACCTTGCCTATTTGCACAGGAGTCCTTAGAGGCTTGCGTAGCACAGAATGTTTGAAAGCTGCTTACTATAAGAGCCATTACTGTTACGTCATGATACTTAACCCCTTTTCCATTCTACCTTCCCTCCATTTTTTTGATAAGAGGTTGCTTTTAATGGAAGGAGATAAAAAAGAAGAAGGCACGTGGACATAGGGGGCGTCATCTGAAGAAAACAGGACTATGCGGGTCTGAGCCTTACAAATGGAAGGTGATAAGGGGAAAAGAAGAGGCATATTTTAAAATTTGGACGAACAACTCCCTTTACATCTTGATTTTCCGCAACTATAATCTTTGGTCTTAAAGAAAAATATAAAGGTTGTAAATGCCCAATCATTTGATTAAAGAAAAAAGTCCTTATCTTCTCCAACATGCCCATAATCCCGTTGACTGGTATCCCTGGGGTCAGGAAGCCTTTGAAAAAGCCAGGGGAGAAGACCGGCCAATTTTTCTTTCGATCGGTTATGCCACCTGTCACTGGTGCCATGTTATGGGCCACGAATCTTTTGAAGATGAAGAGGTGGCCCGCTTGTTGAACCAATCCTTTGTGTCCATTAAAGTGGATCGGGAAGAACGGCCGGACATCGATCAGATTTATATGGCGGTCTGCCAGGCTTTGACCGGCCAGGGAGGCTGGCCCCTGTCCATTTTTATGACCTCAGAAGGAAAACCTTTCTTTGCCGGGACTTATTTCCCCAAGAGAATGCGTTTGGGTATGTCAGGATTTATTGAACTATTGACCCAGGTTGCCGCCCTTTGGCAGCAGAATCGGGATGGTTTGGTGAAAGCCGGGGAAGAGGCCACCCAGGCCATTCGAAAAAAGACCGATTCCGATTCTGGAGGGCCATCGTTATCTGATCAAACCCTGGAGCTGGGTTGCCGGCAGCTCCAAAAAGTCTTTGATCCCCAATGGGGCGGATTTGGGGCTGCTCCCAAATTCCCCACACCCCATCATCTGACCTTCCTTTTGCGACGGAATAGAGGCCGCCAGGATCCCCAGGTCCGGACGATGATCGAAAAGACCCTGCAGAACATGCGATTTGGAGGTATTTTTGATCAGATCGGATGGGGTTTCCATCGTTATTCGGTGGATGAAAAATGGTTCGTCCCCCATTTTGAAAAGATGCTATATGATCAGGCCCTGTTGGCCATTGCCTATACCGAGGCTTATCAGTCCCTGCAAAATGCTTTTCACGCACGGGTTAGCCGGGAAATCTTCGGCTATGTTTTGAGAGATATGCTCGCTCCGGAAGGAGGCTTTTATTCCGCCGAAGATGCCGATAGTGAGGGGAAAGAGGGGCTTTTTTATCTCTGGACCCGTCGACAAGTACAAGAGGTATTGGGTCGTGATCCGGCCGATCTTTTCTGCCGTTTCTTTAATATCACCCCTGACGGTAATTTTGAAGATGGAAAAAGTATCCTTCATATTTCCGTTCCCCCGGAGGAATTTGCTGTCCGGGAAAATTTGGAACTCAATGAATTGGAGATCCTATTAGATGACGGGAGAGAGCGACTATTTTCTGTTCGAGAAAAACGGGTTCATCCTTTAAAAGATGATAAAATCCTGACTTCCTGGAACGGGCTGATGATTGCCGCCCTGGCCAAAGGGACCCAGGCCCTGGGTGATCCGGTCTATGCCCGGGCAGCGGAAAAGGCAGCTTCGTTTATTCTGGAAAAAATGCTTACTCCCTCAGGCGGGCTCTATCGGCGATACCGGGAGGGTCAAGTCGTCCATCCAGGCTTTCTGGAGGATTATGCCTTTTTCATCTGGGGACTGATCGAATTGTATGAAACCCTTTTTGATGTCCGTTTTCTGGAGGAAGCGGTTGCCTTGAATCAACGCCTGATCGAGTGGTTCTGGGACCAGGATAAAGGCGGTTGTTTTTTTACAGCCAACGAAGGGGAAAAACTTATTTTCCGGGGAAAGGACCTTTATGACGGGGCAACCCCTTCCGGAAACTCTATCACGGCCCTGAATTTTCTACGTCTGGGCCGGTTGACCGGAAACACTGAGTTAGAGGAAAAGGCCGATCAGCTCTTTAGAAATTTTTCGACAACCGTGGCTGATTATCCGATGGCCTATACCCAGTTCCTCAATGCCCTGGACTTTGGGCTTGGTCCAGGTCAGGAGATCGTGGTAGCCGGCAACCCAAGCGAAGAAGCCACCCGGGAGATGATTTCCATTATTCACCGAAGTTTTTTACCCAATAAGGTCTTGTTATTGAGCCCAGACAGGGAAAAAGAGGCGCAAAAGGCCTTTCAGCTTTCCCCTTTTTTAGAACCACTCAGCCCAATTAATAACCGGCCTACGGTTTTTCTTTGTTCCCGATATGCCTGCCGGTCCCCCATAACGGAAGTAGAGGGGTTAAAAAAAGGTCTTAACGGGGCCGAGAATTCCTATTAGAATAGAAACAGATTTAAGGAATGAATTGCTGAAAGGATACGAATTATGGATAAGAAAATAACGGAGGGGATGAGAGCTTTTTTTGAACAGCTGGGACTGCCGGAAGAACCTTTTGGGATGTTTTATACCGACCAACAGCCGGGGAAAGGGTATTCTCCAAAACCAGGGAATTTGCCGACCGCTGAGATGGAGAAAAAGGGGGAAGTCAACTGGGGTTCAGTTTTTGAGAATTTTTCTTGTGTTATTGGAAATATCTGGCGGGCTCGGAGAATGGGAACCCCGGCCTATTTTGACCGGGAACGGTTCGGCTGCCTGGGCGGGGCTTTTTATTTGGGTTTTTTAAAACCACAATTGGACTTCATCGCTTATTATATTTCCACCGGGATTCCCAATCAGATCCAGGGAGAACATTATCTGGAATCTCCTGAGATAACCCGTCATTTCTTTCAGACCGTTGACCCCAGACCGGCCCCGGCCCGTTATTGTATCTTCAAACCCATCAGTCAATTTGCCTTAAATGAACAACCGGAACTGATTATCTTTTTTTCCCGTGGGGAGATTCTTTGCGGCCTGAATCAACTGGCCACCTTTGTCACCAACGACTTTGAGGCTGTTTGTTCCCCTTTTGGGGCTGGTTGTACCAGTCTGGTTACCTGGCCTTTAAGATACTTAGCCCAAGGGAAGCTGAAAGCGGTTTTGGGAGGTTGGGATCCTTCGGATCGAAAATTTTTAAAGCCCGACGAACTAACCTTTACCGTACCGCTGGAAATGTTTGAACGGATGGTCTTGCGCTGGCGGGAATCTTTTCTAAAAACGCCTACCTGGAAAATAGTCCAAAAGAAAATCGATCGCAGCCGTCGTATATGGGGGGAGTAATAGTAACGGCTTCGTCAAAATTCATCACCCCGGTGAACCCTGGATCAAGTCCGGGGTGGGCACCGGGGTCCATAAATTTTTAAGTAGTTAAAATTACGGAATTACGACTGGAGTTTATCCCGCACTTGATGCGTGATCTAAATGACGAAATTGGGCTTTCGGCGACTTTATACGGGGCCATCATAATAAAAAGTGATTTTTTGTGAAATTTTTTATTGAATTTTATAGAAAAAGGCACTATTATTATTATTTAGATATTGAGAAAATAAGACCATTCAACAAGTAACCTACCTAAATAATTCAATAAATATGGTTCAGGGGTTCGGGGTTTAGTTAAGCCGGTGTTTTTTTCTGAAAAATATCCATAACAGGAAAAACACCGAATAAAAAACTGTTGAATATTATTGATAAAGATATATAATAGAAAGGTTAATTTCAAGGCTGTTTGGCCAGCGTAGCTCAGTTTGGTAGAGCGACTGATTTGTAATCAGTTGGTCGGGGGTTCGAATCCCTTCGCTGGCTCCAGATAGGTTGTTACCGTAACATATCATAACCATTTGATTTTTTTGCTGTAACTCTTGAGTTAATCCGCGTTGGGAGGGGTTCCCGAGCGGTCAAAGGGAACAGACTGTAAATCTGTCGGCCATGCCTTCGGAGGTTCGAATCCTCCCCCCTCCACCAGCCATGAAGGATATGGCAGTCATTGACGGGAAGACCGGCAATGCAAAAAGGATGTAGGAGATAGGGTTAAGTAGAGCCATATTGTTAAAACTACAGCCATAGGTTCTCTTTTCCTCAACCATGAAAAGCGGGAGTAGCTCAGTTGGCAGAGCGTCAGCCTTCCAAGCTGAGGGTCGCGGGTTCGAATCCCGTTTCCCGCTCCAACAAAAAAGAACTATTTGTAAAATCGAACGCTAAAGGATAAATAGCTCAGATAGAGCAGGGCCCACGTAGCTCAGTTGGTAGAGCACTTCCTTGGTAAGGAAGAGGTTCACCGGTTCAAGGCCGGTCGTGGGCTCCAGAACCATTAATTGATGTTTTCAACCCAAGGATTAAATTTTTAACCAAAGGGAGGCGGGGAGATGTCGAAGAAGAAATTTGAGCGGACGAAGCCGCACGTGAATGTAGGGACGATAGGGCATATAGATCACGGGAAGACGACGTTGACGGCGGCGATCACGTTATGTTTATCGAAGGTAGGGATGGCGAATTATGTCCCGTTTGACCAGATAGACAAGGCGCCGGAGGAGAAGGAACGGGGGATCACGATAGC
>JBEKPQ010000135.1:0-9607 GCA_049520575.1 Thermodesulfobacteriota bacterium
ATCTTCAGCTATTCTTCAAATAAGGAATAATGAGGCGTTTGGAGAAGGAGGTAGTTAAAGACATTCTGATAACCCATGGTCCGAAGCATCATAGTGATATGGCCGTAGAGCCCGCCCCAATCGATGATCAAGGCCGACGGGTCGGGCACAAAAGAACAGACCAGACTGCAATAATAACAATAATTGACCCAGTCGTTGGTTTTTAAGATATTTTCCGCATAGGGAACGTCATGCTGGCGGATGAGTTCGATGAACTTATCCCGCAGTTGTTGTAGGGATTCGGATTGATATTGCTTAGCCGCTTCCTGATAAATCGATGGGCCGGGGATTTTTTCAGTATTCATGAATAGGTTTTCCCCGTGTTAATATCGCAATGAGATGGTTAATATTATTCTTTCGTTAAGGAAGTATTTTGCCCGGATTCAAGATATGGTTGGGATCGAACAAGTCTTTGATCCTGCGCATGAGGGTCAGGGAAGGACCGTGTTCGGCTTCCATAAAAATTTTTTTTCCGATTCCAATGCCGTGTTCCCCGGTAGCGGTGCCTTTTAAGCGAAGGGCCTGAGACACCACAGCCTGATTAACTTCCTGCGCGGTTTCCCAATTTTTGGTTTCCGCTTTCTTGCCTGCCAGAGCCATATGAAGATTTCCATCACCGGCGTGGCCGAAGACATAGCCCAACTGCCCTCTGGTGATTAAAAGCTCCCTGGCAAATTCCACCATTTCCGGGTAACGGGAAATAGGCACGGCCGTATCCACGATCAAAAAAGAGTAGCCGGGATGGGCCCGTTTGATGGTTTCAAAGGTCTGATATCGGGCTTCCCAGAGGCGGTTGCGCTCGGAAAGCCCCAGGCCTGACTGAAAACCTGTTCCGCCGTTTTCCCGGCATAGGTCCTGGACCAGGCCAGAGGCATAACTCAAGGCTTGTTCGCCGACCCCGTGGAATTCCATAAACAGGGTTGGTGCTTCAACCAGCCCCAAAGACCTTTCCTTATTTAAAAGGGCAATGACTTCGGGAGTAAGGAGTTCCAAGGCAGCCGGAGAAAGCCCGCCGATCATGATCTGATGAACGGTTTCTGTGGCCTGGCGCGTGGTTGAAAAGGTGGCCACGGCCGACAGGAAATGTTCGGGAAAACCCACCAGTCGGAGGGTTGCCTGGGTTACGATCCCCAGGGTCCCTTCCGAGCCGACAAAAAGGCGGCATAGGTCATAACCTGAAGAACTCTTTATTGCCTGGGTGCCAACTCGGATTAAAGATCCATCGACCAGGACCACCTCCAGGGCCTGAACATAATCCCGGGTCGCACCATAGCGAACCGTGCGTATTCCGCTGGCGTTGTTGCCTATCATGCCGCCGATCGTCGCCCTGGCTCCGGGATCAGGAGGGAAAAAAAGGCCGTGTGGGCGGCAGTGTTCATTCAGATCCTGATAAATCACCCCCGGCTCCAGATCCACTTGTAGATCCGCTAAACGAAGATTTAAGATGCGATTCATTTGATTAAAATTCAAAACGATCCCTCCCTGGACCGGGATGGGATTGCCTTCCAAACTGGTGCCGGCCCCCCAAGCGGTAACCGGGATTTTATGTTCGTTGGCCAGGGCAAGAACTTTCTGCACTTCTTCTGCGCTGGTGGGCCAGAGGACCACGTCCGGCGGACAAGGGGTATGAAAGGATTCATCGCAACCGTGGAGATTTCTATTCGACTCACCCGTAGAAAAGCGATCCTGAGGAAAGATGGTTTTTAATTCGGCGAGCCAAGGAGAAGGGATCATAAATTATCCTTGAAAAATTCGGTCATGGGATGTTGCGAGTATAAAATATACCCCAAAAGGGGTCAAGGTGTTTTTAACGCCTTTTTACGAGGTTGTCAGCCGTTCCTGGTGGCGGATGAATTTACTCAAGGCGATAGCCGCGCGCCGGATCGATGGGAAAACGGCAAACCCCGCTTTAGTAAAAGAGTCCTGCAATTCGAAGGCCAGCTTCCTGGCCGGTTCACTGACAAAGGAGTGCAAAATAATCGCCAGAGGTTTTTTGATTTTATTTTTTAAATCGAGCATAAGGGCATGGTAAACCCCGATCATAAGAGCTTTATCTTCTTCACTGGCCAGGCCAAAATGGTCGAAAGCGACATGCAAGACCAGCAAATCCACATGGCCGTCATTCTCAATGACCTTCATGGTTTCAAGAAAGGCTTCCTGGCTTTCAAGATTATTCATGTCTATGGGATTTTTAAAAATTCGGCCGGCTTCTGAAGAATAAAAACCGAGCAGTTCCTGCCGAGATTTCTTAGAGAATCTGGGCAAGGTCAGGCCTGCCTGGGAAAACTCATCGGCGGCAATAACGCTGGCGCCTCCCCCAATGCCCACGATCACCGTATTTCTCCCTTTGGGTGGAGGCATATAAAGAAAAGCCACGGCCACATCAATCATTTCCTCGATGCTGTGCACTTGAATGACACCGGCCTGTTTCAAAAGCCCTTCCCAAACTTTATTTGAGCCGGCCAGCGCAGCGGTGTGCGAGGCGGCGGCCTCCGCCCCGGATTCAGAAGCCCCGACTTTAAAAACGATTACCGGTTTTATTTTTGCGGCGGCCTTAATGGCCTTCAAAAAACGGGGGCCGTCTTTGATCCCTTCTATATAGGCGGTGATTATCCTCGTGTCCGGGTCATGGGTTAAATACTCCAAATAATCTGATTCATTGAGATCAGCACCGTTGCCCATACTGATGACCTTGCTGAAACAGACCCCTCTTGAATTTCCTTCGGCAATGGCATGTGAAGCATTTCCCCCGCTTTGAGAAATCATAGCCACCGGCCCGCTTTCCTTGGACACATCCGGGTTGAAGGTCAATCCCCCCTTAGGACAATAGAGTCCCAGGCAGTTGGGGCCGATAATTCGGACCCCTCCCCGGCGGGCTATTTTAAGTATTTCTTCCTGTAATCTTTGCCCTTCAGCATTCTCAATTTCGCCAAAGCCGGAGGTGAAAAAATGTATGGCCTTTACACCCTTGACGGCTGCGTCGGCTACCAGTTGAGGTGTATTCCTTGAAGGGACCGCCGAAATGAGATAATCCACTTGGTCGGGAATATCCTTAACCGTTTTGTAAATCTTCAGACCCAGTACTTCTCCACCGCTGGGGTTAAGGGGATATATCTTGCCTTGATAACCAAACTTGGTCAGGGCTTTTAAAAACATCAGGCCGGTATTAAATTGAACATTAATGTCCTTCACCCCGGCGATGGCGATCGATCGGGGATGGAATAAAAAATCAAGATCCAAAGCTTTCATGAACTGTCTGTCCTTGTCATTTTTTAGTTAGAGAATAGGGTTCAAGGATTCAAATGATTTCACGGTATAAAGTCTAAGGTGTAAGGTATACGATTTTACCTTGGACCTTAAGCCTTAAACCTTTTAACGTTTGCTCACCATGTTCATTTTGCCTGCCTTTTCTCAACAATGCAGGTTTATTTTCTCATAAACTATGTCACATTTTTTCTCAAAAAGAAAGAAAATGAAACATCTTTATTTGACTTGACTTTTCAGTTTTGGGTGTGTTAAAAAGTCAAAAGTGAACGAGCGCTCGGAAGGCAAAAAAGAGCCTATTCATCATTAAACCTCCCATCTTCATTGGTTTTAAAGAAAAAGTGTGTTATCAGTTATAAGATTGATGTTCTATGGCTTTCAGCCCTTAAATCGAAAGCCGTAGCAGACTATGGATTATCTATTTTATAAAAAGGAGGAGGAATAGATGGAATTTCAGAACATACTTTACAGCAAACAGGGGCATATCGCTACCCTGACCCTGAATCGTCCGCCGGCCAATGCAGTGAATCTGGCAACCTTGCTGGACATTGATAAAGCCCTCGATGATGTTGAGGCCGACAAGGAAGTCCGGGTGCTTATTATCACGGGTGCCGGTGAAAAGGGGTTCTCAGCCGGTTTTGATGTCTCCGATCCGGCCGGCGCAGGGCAAACCGGTCCCAAGGGGCAGATCGTCTGGACAAGGATCGATCGGTTTTCGAAACCGGTTATTGCCGCCATCAACGGCTATGCCTTCGGCGGCGGCTGTGAACTGGCCATGGCCTCCACCTTCAGAGTTATGCAGGAAAAGGCCAGAATCGGCCTGACCGAGCTTAATCTGGGCATCATCCCGGGATGGGGCGGGACCCAGCGAATGCCCAGGATACTTGGAAAGTCCAAGGCCTTGGAATTGATCCTCTTCAGCAAACGCCTCACCGGTCCGGAGGCACTGGAAATCGGCCTGGTGGACAAGGTTTCCAAAGTCGGTGAATTGATGAAAGACGTGATGGAAATGGCCGAATTTTTAGCCGCTCGTCCGCCGCTGGCTGTCAAGGCCGTCCTTAACGCCGTCAAAGTCGGCCTGGAAAAAGGGTTGGATGAGGGAACCAAGGCGGAATTAGAAGGCCTCAATTTTGTGGCCGGATCAAAAGATGCCATGGAAGGTTTCTCGGCTTTCATGGAAAAACGTAAACCCAATTTTAAAGGGGAATAATGATTTAAGGAGGAGGAAAAAGATGAAAGAATGCGTATTTATCGATGGTGTCCGGACATCCAATGCCCGGGCTCACAATGAAAAGGGATGGTTTAGAAATGTCAGACCGGATGAATTGCTCACCGTTCTTTACAACGCCCTTTTCGAAAGGAATCCCAAAGTTAAACCGGAGATGGTGGAGGGTGTATTTATCGGATCTGCCAATCCTTCCGGCGTGCAAAATGATATTGCCAGGGCTTCCTGGTTGGCTTCAGGTCTCCCGGAAAGCGTTCCATCACAGACCATCTGTAATCAATGCCCTTCCGGCATGTCGGCCACCATGGATGCCGCCCGGGCCATCATGACCGGCGAGACGGATATCATGATCTCCGGTGGGGCAGAGGACATGGAGAAAGTCCCCATGATGGCTAATATGGATTTGTCTCCCAGGCTCTATAACCGATACAACCCGGCAGAGCTTCCCATGGGGAACACTGCCGAAAAAGTGGCTGATCTATACAATCTTTCCGTGGATGACATGATTAACTTCGCCATTTTTTCCCTGCAGGGCGCCAAGATGGCTAGAGATACCGGCAGATTTAAGAACGAGCTTATCCCGGTGAAGGGTTTGAAAGAAGACGGGACCGAATTCATGGTGGACCGTGATCAGTGGATCCGGGATAAATGGAGTGCGGACGATATGAAGTCCATGAAAACCCCGTTCAAAGAGAATGGGAAAATCACCGCCGCCTTATCATCGCCGCTGACTGCCGGTGCGGCCCTTCTGCTGATGATGAGTCGTGAAAAGGCCGATCAATTGGGTCTTTCCTATAATTATAAATACAAATTCGGCGCCCAGGCCGGCAATGATCCGACCGTTATGGGTCTCGGTCCGATTTATTCCGTCAAAAAGCTCTTTGAAAAAACGGGCTTAAAGGCCAGCGACATTGGTGCGGTTGAGCTCAATGAGGCCTTTGCCAGCCAGGCCTTGGTCTGTATCAGGGAACTAAAACTGGATAGTTACAACGCACCCTTCAAAAAAGTTAATACCTGGGGCGGCGCCATTGCCTTGGGTCACCCGCTAGGAGAATCCGGAGCCCGTATCCTGGTTACCCTTCTGAACCGAATGAAGACGGATTATCCCAACGAAAAATATGGTTTGGCTTCACTTTGCGGCGGTTTTGGAAATTCCAACGCCGTGGTCATTGAAAAGATAAAATAAATGTTAGTATCCCGGGGAAGGCGGGTCATACTGCCGTCCCCGGGCTGTGATAGATATTGTTATCGCTCGTTTCGTTGCGGATGTTGATCCGACCTCTGATTTTTTCTATTTTTTTTACGCTGGTCTGAGGAACAGCAGGACAATCCTCTTTTTATCACTCGGTGGGCATAACTCTTTCATTCTTTATAATATAAATCACTTTCCTATACTTAAACAGCTCATGTTCGATCAATCTGGTAGGAATGGAAAAACAAAACGGTAACCAGAACTGATTGAACTCAGGTCAGGTTTTTAAAAAAATGGGGTCGGGGGGGAAAAAGAAAGCGATGGCTGCTTTAATCAAAAATTTTTTTTCTGAATGGGTCTGGGGAAAACAAGCCGTTTTGGAACTCCTTAAGGTCCATCCCCAGCGAGTCAAACAAGTTATTATGAGCCCTCCCGAACAAGATCCGCTGCGGAAGGAAATATTTACATTGTCTGCCCAAGCCGGGATTTCTGTTTCTTTAAAGGACAAAAAACAGATAGATCGGATGCTGCCGGTTCCTGCTCATCAGGCCGTGGCCGCCCAGTTAAAAACCGATACACCTTTTATTTCTCTGGAAACCTTGATCTCACGGATGGCCCTTGACCAAAGGCCCAACCCAGTTCTGCTGGCCTTGGATCACCTTAATGATCCCCAGAATTTCGGGGCCATAATCCGAACCGCTCATTGTGCCGGGGTTCAAGGGATTATTTTGCCGAAGGACCGAGCCTGCCCGGTGTCCGGCACGGTGCGCAAGGCCGCTGCCGGGGCCTTGGAATATATGCCTTTGGTTCAAGTCACCAATCTAGTCAGGGCATTGGACTCATTGAAAGAGAAAGGGTTCTGGGTCCTCGGACTGGAGGCCGGCTCAACAGTTTCTTTGTTTGATTTGGATCTGCGGGTGCCGCTGGTGGTCGTGGTGGGAGGGGAATCCAAAGGAGTCAGTCCTTTGGTTCGGAAACGCTCCGACTGGATAGTCTCCATTCCCATGCAAGGGACTGTTTCTTCCCTTAATGCCTCGGTGGCCTGCGCCGTGGTCTTATTTGAGATAGTAAGACAGAGCCGGAAGAATGTAGGAACCAACCGGGTGAAAAAGTTTTGATCGAATACTAGCCAAAGATGTTTGAAGTGTTTCTCTCAGTCTCGGGAGATTGGAAATCGGGAAGGTCTTTTTTTGGAGTTGTCCAACGGGTAATTATGAGGTTCCCATCCGGCCAAAATAGCTAAGCTTGATTCGAGGCAGGCCGGGATGCCCCCCCGGTCTCCTAAGCCTATTTCCGGCAATGGTGTAGGCCTGTTTTCGATATCAAGTTCATGTTTGGGCCCGGCAAAGAAGCTTTTGGCTTATGGGTGAACCACTCTAAAAAAAATCCCCCCCCCGATTTCTCTAACATAAAAAGTTAGAAATAAATTTTCAGATTAAAGAGTGTAAGAGCCTATGTCCCGTCCGGGAATTTATCAGGAAGAGGGGGCCCCTGACGGGTCAGTTGCATTTGAATAATGCGTCAAAAGCCCCTTTTCGTCATTCCGGGCTTGACCCGGAATCCAAAAATTTAAATCTCTTCTGGACCCCGGCTTTCCCCGGGGTGACGACCAAGAGGACTCTTCGCGATATCATCAATCAGATCGATAAAATTTTATCGATGTTGATTTACTAAGCGCTTATTTTCTTCCTTGCCCTCCCGTCCTAAATGTTTTATAATTTTTCCAACAACAAACATTAATTGATATCCAATGGCGAGAGGTATAGAGGAAATCAATGAATTTTTATATGCGATTTTTGATGGTCCTGTTTCTAATGTTGGCTGCGGTTTCTTCGCTGACAGCGCAAACCGGCACTAACACGCCTAAAGACCTCTATCTGGGCGGACAGCCCAGCGCACCCGTCAGGATCGAGGTGTTCTCTGATTATCAGTGTCCGACTTGTCGGGAGTTTTATCTCGAAACGATTAGGCCGTTACTCAAAGAATACGGACGTGACAATAAGGTCTGCGTCCTTTATCACGATTTTCCTCTACGGGTCCACAAATATGCCTATGAGGCCTCCCGGTATGCTATGGCCGCTTCCCGTCTCGGTCAGGATCAGTGGCTGCGTGTGCATGAGGCCCTTTATGTGGATCAGCTGAAGTGGACGGAGGATGGGAAGATTGAGGCCGTAATGGCGGGTGTACTTTCAGCGGAGGAGATGACCAATGTCAAGAATCTTCTCAAGGACCCGTCCATAGATCAAACCATCGACCAGAAAATAGCCTCGGCCAAAGAACGTCAGGTTGTGTCAACACCTACTTTTTTTCTTTTTGCTCAAGGACGTGAGCAAAAAGTTGTTGGGAAGATTTCGTATCCTGTCTTGAAAAACTATCTGGATCGGTTATTGAAATGAGCAGGATAATTCCACACATTTTGCATTGGGCTTGCCGCCTTTTTCTGGGAGGGATCTTTATTTATGCCGGCTATACCAAAGTAGGAAATCCCCTGCAGTTCGCAGCCGCCGTTGAGGCTTACCAATTACTATCCCCAAATTTGGTGATTTGGGTGGTGAAAATACTGCCCTGGCTGGAGATCATTCTGGGGATACTTCTGGTACTCGGCATCCTGATCCGATATACTGCCGGCTTTGCTGGGGCTCTTCTCCTGTTTTTTGTGTCTGTCATGTTGGTGACCTTCCTCCGCGGCATTGAAGCCGATTGCGGTTGCTTTGGATTAGGCGATAAGATTTCAATTTTTACGCTGGGCAGGCATGCGCTTTTCATCCTGCCGGCTCTTTTCCTGGTCGTTCAGCCCTGGATGGAATCGTGCCGAAGGCTTCAACGGCCTGACCAGTAAATGGGTACCTTGCGCCAATCCATAATCTTTGTTTTAAAAGAACAGGAGTTGACGGCTAAAGCAATCTCTCAGGCTGTTGGAATCCGGGAAAAGGAGGTCTATGAACATCTGGTTCATATCTCAAGGTCCCGTTCTCTGGGAGGGAAATTCGTCCTTATCCCTTCGACCTGCCGGGAGTGCGGATTTGTCTTTAAAAAAAGGGATCGGCTTACTCCACCGGGGAAATGTTTCTTATGCCGTAGCGAGAACATCACTCCTCCCCGCTTTTCCATTCAAATGAATTAAAGTCCTTGATCATTTAGTTCGAAAATAGGGTTCGAAGATTCAAGGATTCCAGGATTAAAGGGGGTTTACTTCCACGTCTTTCACTCCGCCCTGCGGTCTTCGAACCCTTGGCCCCTTGAATCCTTTTTCAGATTTCTTGGTGCCCCTCCGGGGCAAAAGAGTTTAACATGAGAAAAGAGGTCTGGATTGTAACCTTTTCCGGCATTGTTTCGTTTATTTTAGTTGAGAATTTAATAACTTTTTGTCATGATACAAACATCGACATGAAAAACCAGTGAATGAATAATCTTTAAGGAGTGTTGAATATGTCCAGTAATTTTCCAATTTCCTCCCATTTCATCAAGGAAATAATTATAGAAGATTTGAAAACCGGTAAATATCAAGGCCGGGTCCATACCCGCTTTCCACCCGAGCCCAACGGCTATCTCCATATCGGCCATGCCAAATCCATCTGCCTCAATTTTGGTCTAGCGGCCGAGTTCGGAGGCCAATGCAATCTTCGCTTTGATGATACCAATCCGACTAAAGAAGAAGTGGAATATGTGGAATCCATTCAGAAGGATGTGCGCTGGCTGGGTTTTGACTGGCAGGACCGGCTGTTTTATGCCTCAGATTATTTTGAACAAATTTACGAATACGCCGTTCGGTTGATCAAAAAAGAAAAGGCTTATGTCTGTGACTTGACTTCTGAGGAAATCCGGGGATATCGGGGCACCCTGACCGAACCGGGCAAAGACAGCCCCTATCGAAACCGATCTATTGA
>JBEKPQ010000136.1:0-9400 GCA_049520575.1 Thermodesulfobacteriota bacterium
CAGGCGTTCTCTTTTGGAGGTCAGGTCAAAGATAGTCTCCTAACTTAACCATTTTATCTTTAAGGCGTATGATTTCTTCTTTCATGATTTTTATCCCCTTCTCTTTTTATTACCCGAATAATAATTCCGATCAGGAAAATAATCCCGCAAAAAACGATCAGCAGATCCCCATAACGGTTATAAAAGGTCTTTTCTCCTCGAAGAGGAAGGGCAGCATAAGTCCCGCCTGTTTGAAACAGAGGGATCATTTTAAGGATCCGTCCGGAAGAATCAATAAAGGCGCTGAATCCCGTATTAGCCGCACGGGCAATCCAGACCCTGTTTTCGACGGCCCGGAATGTAAGCATGGATAGGTGCTGATATGGCGCCGATGTACGGCCGTACCAGGCATCATTAGTTATATTGACCAACACCCGGCAGTCTTCCTGTAGGAAAGCCCGACTCAATTCCGGGAAAATGGTCTCAAAACAAATTAAAACCCCTATTTTGCCCTTGGGATGGGAAAGCCCGTAACTACCCGATCCGGGATTGAAGTCTCCTATAGCTTGAATCATTTTTCCCACAAATGGTAAAAATCGTCTTAAGGGAATATATTCTCCGAAAGGAACCAGATGAATTTTGTCGTAAAAGCTTAAATGTCCTTCCGGACTTAACAGATAGGCCCGATTATAAAAATGGATTTTCCCTTGCCGAAAGGTGGCCGCCGGACTACCGAACAAGAGATGGGCTTGAATCTCCTTGGCCAGTTGAAACAAAACAGGGGTCAAGTGGTTTTCATTTAAAAAATAAAAAGGGACTGCCGTTTCCGGCCATACGACCAAGTCAGGAGTTTTAGGTAAAGTTTGTAGTGTTAGGTCCTTATAGATCTTCAAAGTTTCTTCCTGAAAAGCCGGATTCCATTTTATGGATTGATCAATATTTCCCTGTATGACCGATACGTTTAAGGTCGGGGCCTGTTGATCCTTTTGCATTTGATTGGATAAGGACCAATAACCGAAGATTAGGGTGAAGATTAGTATGGATAAGGTAAGAACCGCTTCTTTCCATTTCCCGGACCAATTCTGGAAAGGATGGTCAAACCATAAAAGCAGGTAAAGGGTCTGATTAACCAACATGATCAGAAAAGAAATCCCGTATACCCCGGAGATTTCAGCTAGCTGAATAACTGGTAGAAGGTTATACTGGGAATGCCCCAATAACTCCCAGGGGAATCCGGTTAATAGATGAGCCCTTAAAAATTCAAGACACACCCAGATGGATGGGGCCCAAAGCAAAGAAAAAAGACCTTTGGGAGGAAGCAGACCCCAAAGCCAGGCAAAGACACCGAAATAGAGGGCCAAATAAAGAACCATCAAAAAAAGGATAAAAAAACTGGTCATCGTGTCCAGCCCTCCAAAATGGCGCATGGCATGGGTTACCCAATAAAAAATACCTAGAGAGGAAAGGATACCGGCAAGAAATCCCAGTTGGAATCTTTTTGGGGCCGGTTTATTTTCCAACGCTTTAAAAAAAGGGATGAACGCCACCCAGGCCATGAAGGACCAGGAAACCTTAGGAAAGGAAAGGATATATAGGATTGTGCCGAAAAGGATTAAGAGATAAGGACCAATAGGGTCTTTGGTGATATTAATTCTCATAGTATCGTGCCGTTGAAAAAATTTTTTTATTCTAAAACATGATCTGTTCCTTAACACAAGTTTGTCGATTGGAAAAGGAAAATTTATTATTTAAATTTAGGTAGGTAGGAAAGAAGGACAAATATCAGCTGATTCGATTTTTTTGATAATAGGCTAAATATCGAAAAACCTGTTTGAGATATTTTTTGGTATCTTTAAAGGGTGGAATCCCGTTATGTTGAAAGACCCGGGAAGGACCGGCATTGTAAGCGGCCAGGGCGAGTCTCTGGTCCCCTTCAAAGGCGTCCAATAATACCTTCAGATAACGCACACCGCCATCGATATTATGCTTGGGATTAAACGGATCCTTGATCCCCAATTCCTTAGCCGTAACAGGATCGATCTGCATTAACCCGACTGCTCCTCGGGGAGAAACGGCCAGAGGGTCAAACTTGGATTCGACATGAATAACTGCCTTCACCAGAGCTGGATCCAGAGAATGCTTTTGGCAGGCGGACCTAATCCAAGGGTCATAGGTAGAAACTGAAACTTCTAATTCTTGGGGGGTCAGTGTTATTGAGTAGGTGGGGCTTTTGTCAAAAAAGTTTAGCGGAAGGTCAACCCGATTCGAATACTTGTTTTGAACGGAAAGGATTTGGGCCGTTAATAAAAAATAAAAGCCATTTACGCTTAATAAACTGAAAAGAATCAAACCGACCGATATTTTTTTTATATAATGATTGTTCATAATTATAGCCTAACTTTTTTGAATATCCGTCTGTAACTCCCTGATAAAAAACATGGGGCCCCACGAACTGAATTAACAGCCTAATAATTTGCCTCGAATACATAAATATCTCCGAAGGTATTCCACAGGCTTTCTTCATAAATTCAGTCCCCAATTTTTTTTTGTGTTCTTATCTATTAACATAAAAATTTTTTTTGTCAACCCTTTTAAATATTTTTTTAAAGAAAACTATCAATAAAACATAATTATTTAAATAAGTTATATAAAAATGAATTTTTTAAGGCAAAAACGCTTCTAGTCTGGCTTTGAGGGCAAAAAAATGGTAGAAAAGGGTTTAACCCACTGAAGTTAAAATCATTGAAAAGTCAGCCGTAAAGTTAGCCTATTGGACTATATTTTAATAATATCAACAATTTAAAATGCTTAAACCGAGAAAGGACTGCTATGTCTGCCAACCCGGACAAAGTTATTGGAATCGACTTAGGAGGAACCCGTATAAAAACAGGACTCGTTGATGCCCGGGGGAAAATACTATTTTTAAAAAATTATTCGACCCGACTCGACTTGGGAAGAAAAAAAGTCTTAAAAAGGATGGTCAAGATAATAAAACAACGTATTGAAATTTCAATTAAAAATAGATTTAAACCCGAACTTATCGGCTTGGGAGTCCCTGGCGTTGTTGACCGCGAAAAAGGAATTATTCACCATTCTCCGAATTTTCCTGATTGGAAAGATGTGCCCTTAGCCCGAATCATCTCTGATGAGGTCAGCCTTCCGACCTATATGGATAAAGACGCCAATGTCGTAACGTTAGGGGAAAAATGGGTCGGGGCAGGAAAAGACTGGAATCATTTTGTCTGTTTGACCCTGGGAACCGGCGTAGGGAGCGGACTTTTCTTAAACGGCCGTCCCTGGTACGGCAGTCAAGGCAGCGGACCGGAATTCGGACATATCACCATTGAACCTCGGGGTGTCCCTTGCGGCTGCGGTAACCGGGGATGTCTGGAGACCCTGGTTTCAGCTACTTATCTGGTTAAAAAAGCTCAAAAAGGTCTGGATAAAAAGGTTCACACCCTGCTTTCGGAAATGGTCGGCCTAAGATCGGAGCTCCTTTCGGCCAAACTCCTTTATGAGACGGCTAAAAAAGGGGATCCGTTTTGTATCTCTCTTTTTGCGGAGTTGGGACGTTATCTGGGAATTGCTCTGGCCAACCTTATCCATACGCTCGGTTTAGAAGGGGTGGTTTTGGGAGGGGGAGTGAGTAAGGCTTCCACTATTTTCTTGCCATATTTAGAAAAAGAATTTAAAAAACGAATGACCATGATTCCAGGGAAATTGCCTCCCATCCGGATTTCATCGTTGGGGTACAAGAGCGGTATCCTGGGGGCCGCCAAGATGGCGATGGAAAGAAACAAGGATTAGTGTAAGGTTTAATGTTCCACATTAATGGTTTCGTGAAGAGTCAAGAAATCCCTTTTCAGGTCATTTTGGTCCCGCATCAAGTGCGGAATAGACCCCAGCCGGAATCCAGTATTAACCAGTATTAATATGTAGAAAAAAATTTCTGGACCCCGGTTTTCACCCCCAGATTAAGACCTTCAGGGGCAGGCTTGGTGACGACTTTTTACAAATCCATCAGCTACGAACTAATAAGGAAAGGATGTTATGGCCGGAAAGAAAAAAATCAGCAGAAAAGAACTTCTCAAGAAACCGGATGAGTTTATTACTCTTTCAACCCGTACGCTAAATTGGGTAAAAGATAACTACCAAAAAGTCATCTGGATAGGATCAGGAATCATCTTGGTCTTAATTCTCTTTTTTGGGTATTCCGCTTACCGGAACAGTCAGGAAAAGCAGGGCCATGAAAAATATTTTTCCAGCCTGGAGGTATTAGATCCTGATCAAAAATTGAAAAAGTTGGAGGAAATTATTAAAGATTACCCAAGGACCAAGGCCGCCTATTCCGCCTTAGTGACTGCCGGGCATCTTTATTTTCAGAAAAAAGACTTTTCCCGGTCAGTCTCCGCCTATCAGACGGCCCTGGACAAGGGTAAATTTCCTCCGGCCTTTAGAACCCTGATCCAAGGGAATCTGGCCTACGCCTATGAGCAGAAAGGTGATTTGCAACAGGCAGCTAAAACCTTTTCAGAGATCGCCCAAAGCAATGAAAATTTGTTAAAAGAGGATTCGTTGATCAATCTGGCTCGGGTATATCAAAAAATGGGTAAGAAGGCGGAAGCCAAAGCAACCTACCAAACCTTCCTTAAATCCTTCCCCCAATCGATTTATGCCAAAGTGGTAAAAGATCGCTTAGCCGGACTGTGATCATTTTATGATTGACAGACCAAGTTGATTGAAGTTGACCGAAAAGGAGTCATACTATGCATGAGCTATTAAAAGGAAAACCCGGAGATAAGCTGTTGTTGCTGGGCAATGAGGCCATTGCCCGGGGGGCCATTGAAGGAGGGCTGGCTTTTGCCACTGCTTATCCGGGAACCCCTTCCTCTGAAGTGGCCTTGAACTTTTATCAGATCAAACAGGAAACCGATCTTTATTTTGAATATTCCACCAACGAGAAGGTGGCCCTGGAAGTGGCGGCCGGGGCGGCGGTCTCCGGTCTGAGGACCATGGTGGCCATGAAACATGTAGGGCTGAATGTGGCTGCCGACCCCTTGATGACCCTGGCCTATACCGGGGTCAACGGAGGCATGGTCATCCTGACCGCCGATGATCCTTCGCTGTTTTCCAGCCAGAACGAACAGGACAACCGCTATTATGCCAGGCTCTCCGGGCTGCCCATGTTGGAGCCTACCACTCCCCAGGAGGCCAAAGAAATGACTCTGGCGGCCTTTGAACTGTCTGAAAAATTGAAGGTGCCCGTCCTGTTGCGCACGACCACCCGTATCAATCATTCCCGAGGGATTGTCACCTTGGGGGCAATACGACCCAGAAAGACCAAGGGGGATTTTAAAAAAGACCCCTTCAGTTATGTAACGGTGCCGGCTGTCTCCAGAAATTTGCACGTCAAACTTCTGCAAGTTTACGATCAGGCCCTTTCCTTGGCCAACAAGTCCTCTTTTAATGAAATTATCGGACAAGGGAAATGGGGGATTGTCGCTAATGGGGTCGGTTTTTGTTACGTCCAAGACGCCCTGGATGATCTGAAGGCCAAAGAATCCTTTTCGGTGTTGAAGCTGGGTTTTTCTTACCCTTTCCCGTCAGAGGCCGTTAAAAAATTCTTGTCCGGAGTGGAAAAGGTCCTGGTGGTGGAGGAATTGGAGCCTGTCATGGAACAGGACCTGCGGGCCGTTGCTCAAACCATGGGACGAACCATACCCATTCAAGGCAAGGGAGTAGACCGGTTAAGCCGTCTTTTTGAATATGAACCGTCTCAGGTAAGAAGCGCCATTACCCGGTATTTCGGAATATCCGCTCAAGACCGAAAGACGGTTGATCTTTCCGATATACCCCCACTTCCGGGCCGTCCACCAAACTTGTGTCCTGGGTGCCCGCATCGTTCCACCTTCTATGCCGTCAAGAAAGTGGCTGGAGAAGAGGCCATTTATCCTACTGACATAGGCTGTTACACCCTAGGAATGCTCCCGCCTTTAAGTGCGGCTGATTTTCTGATCTGCATGGGTTCCAGCGTCAGTACAGCTTCAGGTTTTTCTCGGGCCTTAGATAAACATGTCATTGCCTTTATCGGAGATTCGACCTTTTTTCATTCCGGGATCACCGGACTGGTCAATGCCGTTCATAACAACCATAAATTTACCTTGATCATCCTGGATAATGGAACTACGGCCATGACCGGGCACCAGCCTCATCCGGGTGTCAATATGGCCTTGCTGGGACAACCCAACACCCAAGTTTCCATTGAAGCGGTGGTTCGAGGGGTCGGAGTCAAACACCTCTCTGTGGTCCAACCCAGAAAGGTTAAACAGACCATGGAAGCTGTGCAAAAAGCCATGGACTTTGACGGGGTTTCTGTCATTATCTCCAAAGAGATCTGCCCGCTCTATGCCAAAAGAGTGGCCCCACCGGCCAAAACACGCACTTTCATGATCAACGAAAAACGATGTAAAAACCATCGGGATTGTGTCAATTTGTTTGCCTGTCCGGCCTTTTACACGGAAGGAAATCAGGTCCGAATCAATGAAAATCTGTGCATCGGATGTGCGGTCTGTTCCCAGGTCTGCCCGGAAAATGCTATTATTCCCAGGAAATAAGAGGAGTGCTCTATGGTTATTAAACGGATCGTTTTTGTCGGTGTGGGGGGGCAGGGAAATCTGCTTTCTTCCAGAATATTAGGAGAAGCCGCTTTGCTGGCCGGGATTCCGGTTAATGTCAGCGAAGTTCATGGTATGGCCCAACGGGGTGGTGTGGTCGAGTCGGCCGTAGTCCTGGGAGGTGCCATGAGCTCTATTGTCTCCAATGGAGAGGCCGACGTTCTGATCGGCTTTGAACCTTCGGAAACCTTGCGGGCCCTGGAAAAATGTTCCCAGGAGAGCACGGTGATTACCAACGTAACCCCTCTGATGCCCTTTACCGTAGCAGTCGGAAAAGGAGTCTATCCCAATATCAAAGAGGCCCTGGAGTTGATCCGTCGAAAGGTAAAGCGGCTGATCGCCATTAATGCCGATGCCCTAGCCGTAGAGGCCGGTTCGGCCATGGCCGTCAATATCGTCATGCTGGGGGCTCTGGCTCAAAGTAATACCGTTTCGGTCAACGCCGATCAGATGAAAGAGGCCCTAAAAATGAACCTTAATAAAAAGCTTTGGGAAATCAATCTGAAGGCTTTTGATTTGGGGTATGAAGCCGCGAATAAGGGGTGAGGCATGAGGCGATAGGCGAGAGGTTATGATGCTTATTGCCTCGTGCCTCTCGCCTATTTTTTATTTAAATCGCTCTTCCACTGCCCTGGCATGAAGCGGCAGCCCTTCCTTTTCGGCCAAAAGGGTGATGGTCTTTTTCAAACCCTGTAGTCCCTTTTTACTCAGGTATTGAAAAGTCGGCTTCTTGATGAAATCGTCCACAGAGAGGCCGGAAAACATCCTGGCACATCCGCCGGTCGGCAAGACATGATTGGTCCCTGAGGCATAATCTCCTGCCGGAACCGGGGCATAAGAACCCATAAATATGGAACCGGCGTGGTTAATCATAGGCAAGAAAACCCAGGGATCCTCGGTAACAATCTGTAAATGTTCGGCAGCATAGGCATTGGCAAAATCAATGGCTTCCATAAGATTGGAAGTCACTAAAACCGCCGAATGGCGGATTAATGCCTTTTGGATTATTTCTTTCCGTTCCAGTCCCGGTAGTTCCCGATTGATGATTTCACATACTTTTTCGGCCAAGGTCATAGAGGGGGTAATGAGAACAGCCCCGGCATCCTGATCGTGCTCGATCTGAGAGAGAAAGTCCCAGGTCGTCCAATCGGGCCGGGCCGTTTTATCGGCCACAATGAGGACCTCGCTCGGACCGGCAGGGGAATCAATATTGACCGTCCCAAAGACAGCCATCTTTGCCGCAGTAACATATTTATTGCCAGGTCCGACTAACTTATCCACTTTCGGCATGGATTCAGTGCCATAAGCCATTCCGGCCACGGCCCAGGGTCCTCCCACTTTGAATAGGTAATCCGCCCCGGCAAGATGCGCGGCCACGATCGTTACCGGATCGGCCTTCATCCCTTTCTGTGGCGGGGTGCAAGCCACAATAGTCGATACTCCGGCCACACGAGCTGGGATAATGTTCATGAGAACGCTTGAAGGATAATTGGCCTGACCCCCAGGGACATAAGCCCCGACGGTCTCCATGGGCCTTCGAATCCTCCCGGCCAAGATCCCCGGTTTAACCTCAATGGACCACATTTCCCTTTCCAATTGGGCCTGATGGAATTTTTCGATATTTTTTGCCGCCTTTTTAAGGGCCTGTTGGACGGATTTATCGACCTGTTTATAGGCCTTTTTAATTTCGTCCGGTTGGACTCTAAGGTCTTTTGTCCCAATATCGGATTTATGTTTGCGATAGTGTTTTAAGATAACCTGGTCTCCACCTTTTTGGACGTCACGGACGATGGTCAGGGTTTCTTCATAAATAGCTGAGATATCTTCCATAGACCTTTTAAGCAGGGCATCTTTCCTCTTGAGGGATAAATCCATCAGCTTTTCAGGTTTAATGAATTCCACTTTTTTTTCACTCCTTATTCATAGTTTTTGTTGTAGGGCAAAACGTTTTCCATAGTCAATTAACGCATCACGGGTGCTGGGAAAAGCCAGGTCCGACCAGGGAATTTTTGTATAGGGGAACAGGCCTACTTCCAGGGTTTCGTCACAGGCGGTCGGAACACCGGCTACAGTTTGGGCTAAATAGGCGGCCACGATTACTGTATTCCCCGTATAGGAATAGACATTGAGAAGGGAGGTGATTTGGACTTGAAGGTTGGTCTCTTCCCGAGTCTCCCGGACAGCCGCCTCTTCCAGGGTTTCCCCTCGATCGACGAATCCTCCCGGGATGACCCATTTCCCATATCCTGGGGAAATCGCTCTTTTTACCAAAACTATTTGTTCTTCAAAGAGGGTTACCGTTACGGCGGCCACCTTGGGATCAAGATAAAAAACAAATGAACACCGGCTGCAAACCAAACGGTCCGGTTCCTGATCCTTGATCTGTTTTTTTTTCAGACTCCCGCCGCATAAGGGGCAAAAGCGAAAAGGGGGCTGAACTTGATGGGTTGAGTGGATTTCGGGTAAAAAGGGCTTTTTCATACTAACCGATATTATTTTGAATTTTAAAAAAAAGAAAGACTTTTTTCTTGATTCTTGACAATATTCCCGTTATGAAAGAGGCAACATAGAATTTAATGGACTAACGAAGTGTCGTTTTTCTCGAGGTTTTTGTCAAAGGAGGATTTATTGAAAACAGAAAAACTTAAAAAAGATAAACCGGAGCGAAAAAAATCGATTTTTCGAGAGTATGCGGAATCAATCGTTATTGCCATACTCCTGGCCTTGTTGATCCGGGCTTTTGTCAT
>JBEKPQ010000137.1:0-9360 GCA_049520575.1 Thermodesulfobacteriota bacterium
GCCGAAGAGGTAGAGGGAGAAGCCTTGGCCACCTTGGTAGTTAATAAGCTCCGTGGAACCCTTTCCTGTGCCGCCGTCAAGGCCCCAGGGTTTGGGGACCGCCGCAAGGCCATGTTGGAAGACATTGCCGTTTTAACCGGCGGACAGATGATTTCTGAAGATTTGGGCATCAAATTGGAAAACGTCTCTCTGAAGGATATGGGTACGGCCAAACGCATCTCTATTGACAAAGACAATACCACCATCGTCGATGGCGGCGGTGAGAAGTCGGCTCTGGAAGGCCGGGTCAAACAGATTCGAGCCCAGATCGACGAAACCACCTCGGACTACGACCGAGAGAAACTGCAGGAACGGCTGGCCAAACTGATCGGCGGCGTGGCCGTAATCAATGTCGGGGCTGCTACGGAAACCGAGATGAAAGAGAAAAAGGCCCGCGTTGAAGATGCCCTGAATGCCACCCGTGCTGCGGTTGAAGAAGGGATCGTACCCGGTGGCGGGATCGCCCTTTTACGCTGCCTGCCAGCTTTGGCCGCTCTAAAAACGGATGGCGAAGAAGCCCTGGGGGTTAATATCATTCGCAGGGCCCTGGAAGAGCCGATACGACAGATTGCCAATAATGCCGGGTTTGAGGGCTCGGTTGTCGTTGAAAAAGTTAAAGCCGAAAAAGGAGGTTTTGGTTTTAATGCCGAGACTGGAGTTTATGAGGATCTGATGAAGGCCGGGGTTATCGACCCGACCAAAGTGACCCGCTTTGCCTTGCAAAATGCCGCTTCGGTGGCTTCACTCCTGTTGACCACAGAAGCCATGGTGGCTGAGAAACCCAGAGAAAAAGAACCAGCCATGCCGCCAATGCCGCCGGGCGGAGGAATGTATTAATTCATAAACCCATGATGGTTTCCACAAAAGCCCCCTGCGAGCAGGGGGCTTTTTTATTGTAATTCTCTTGACTTCCACCTCATTTTTTGTTAAAAAGTGCCCAATTCCACCTTGATCAGAGAGGGGAAAAATGGCTTTACCTGTCGTAATCGTCATTCTTGGAGCCCTTTTCTTTTGTCCTTCCTCCCTATGGGCCAAGACCATGTATATTACCGACCGAGTCGAAATCAGTCTGCGATCCGGGATCGGATTGGAGTATCGTGCTTTAACTATGCTGAAAACCGGTGATCGGGTCGAAGTCCTTGAAGGGGATAGAAACTGGTCGAAGGTCAAACTGCCCGATGGAACGACCGGCTGGATCAACACTCGCTTTTTAGTGGATCAAGTCAAGATAGTTTCTGCCGTGGATCCGAAGATACTGGAAGAACTGCGTGGAGTAAAAGAAAGCAGTCAAAGTTTGGCCAAGGAAAAAGAAAGTCTCAATCAGGAAAAAACCAGGCTCCTTAAAGAAATTGAAGAAGCCAAAAATCAGATTCATTCTCTTCAGCAGGAAAAAAATAAGCGGATTTCCCCTGAACTTACCGCCCTTAAAAAACAGAATGAACAATTAGACAAAGAACTCGCACTTTATAAAAAACAAATTGACAATTTTAACCAAAAGGACAAAGGGCAACATATCGAAGAACAGATCAAATGGTTTTTAATCGGGGCTGGTGTGTTGGTTGCGGGATTGTTGCTAGGTTGGTTTTTGAGCCAGGGCCGCCGCAAACCGCACCGGTACTATTGAGCCTCTTGGGAAAGTGTATTTCTAACAGATAACCCCTGGCGTTATGGAGGGTTATTTAATTTTAAGTTTGAGGCCGGAAATACCACCGGCTTTGTCGCCTTCCCCAAAAAGTCATTTCAGCCAAACCCAAAATCGAAACCTCAAGGTTTGCCCTCTTCCGGCCTCATTATTTTCATAATCGAACGGCTTAGATATGGGTTGATTTCTGATGGTGCCCTTAGGGAGACAAGAAAGCGATAGGAGGAATTAAAGTTGGATAAAAAAACAGGACTTCATATGACCGCCGAGGAATTCCGTCAAAATGGTCGAGCGGTTGTGGATTGGATCGCTGATTATTATCAAAACATTGAATCGTTCCCGGTCCTTTCCCAGGCTCAACCCGGGCAAATTCGCGCTTCCCTCCCCAAGGAGCCGCCTTTGAAAGGGGAAAGTTTTGAAGCCATCCTTCAGGATGTCAGCCGACTGATTATGCCGGGTATCACCCACTGGCAGTCCCCGACCTTCTTTGCTTTTTTTCCGGCCAACACCTCCGGCCCATCCATTTTAGGGGAGCTGCTTTCGGCCGGCCTTGGGGTTCAGGGTATGTTGTGGGCCACCAGTCCGGCCTGTACCGAATTGGAAACCCATGTCTTGGACTGGCTAGCAGAGATGCTGGGATTGCCCGATAAGTTCAAATCCAGCGGAAGAGGTGGAGGGGTGATTCAGGATACGGCTTCCAGTGCTTCCCTAACCGCCCTGCTGGCCGCCCGCGAGAGGGCCACCGGATTTCAGACCAACCAGTGGGGTTGCGACGGGCGACTTACGGCTTACACATCGACCCAGGCCCATTCTTCCATCGAAAAAGCGGTCAAAATAGCTGGCTTGGGTGTGAAAAACCTTCGGCCCATCGAGGTGGATAACCGATTTGCCATGCAACCCGAGGCCCTGGCCCGGCAGATCGCGTTGGATCGTCAGGCGGGTTTGATACCCTGTTTTGTTTCCGCCACCGCTGGAACGACTTCTTCCAATGCCCTGGATCCATTGCCCGAGATTGGAAGGATTTGCCGACAGGAAGGGCTGTGGTTTCATGTGGACGGGGCCATGTCCGGTACCGCCGCCCTCTGTCCCGAGTATCGATATATCCTTGATGGATTGGAATCGGCAGACAGCTTCTGTTTCAATCCTCATAAATGGATGTTTACCAATTTCGACTGTGACTGCTTTTTTGTGGCCGACCGGGCTACCCTTATCAATACCTTCAGCATACTGCCGGAGTATTTACGCAATAAGGCCTCTGAATCAGGGGCGGTCATTGATTATCGGGACTGGCACATCCAATTGGGAAGGCGATTCCGTTCTTTAAAATTATGGTTTGTCCTTCGTCATTACGGAATTGAGGGCCTGCAACACCTCGTCAGAAAACACATCGAACTGGCCCAAACCTTTGCCGGGTGGGTTCAAGCGGACGACCGCTTTGAATTGGCCGCCCCGGCTCCTTTGAATTTGATATGTTTTCGGATGAAGGGCGATGATGATAGAAACCAACAATTACTTGAACGGCTGAATCAGAGCGGGAGCCTTTACCTCTCCCATACCGTGCTCAACGGCCGATACACCCTCCGTTTCTGTGTCGGTCAAACCTATACGGAAGAGCGCCATGTTGTTCAGGCCTGGAAAAAGATTCAGGATACGGCCGCAGAGCTTGAGAGACAGTAACCGGAGAACCTTGAAAATTTTCAATTTTCTTCAAGGTCAAGGAATATTCAATGAGGGCCTGAACCCGGCTTTTTATTAAAAACCAGGCTATCCGGTATCAACATATAGATAGCCCCGGACAAGCCCAGGCCTCCCATGCACAAATACCAGGCCGGACGAAATGCTTCCGGATAACTCAAACCTTGAGACCCAGCCTCGACCACCAACCCCATGGCCTGCATGACAAAAGCCGCACCCAGCATGGTAAAAAGATTGATCCCAGTCATAGCCGTGGACATAATCTCCGAAGGGACCAACTCCTTGATATGGGAGTACATGATCTGGCCCGGGGCCGAGGCCAGTCCGAAGGCCAGAAACCACAAATAAATCCAAACACTATTAAGGCCCTTTGGTAAAAAAACCAGAATAAGGATTAACAAAGCCATTATCCAAAGGGACGAGATGATAAGCTTTTTGCGGGAGCGGATCAGATGGTCGCTGATTCGGCCAAAGAGCGGTAACCCGATCATATAGCCCACCCCCATTATTAAGAGGGCATTTCCTGTGGTCAAGATATCCTTTCCCAGGCCGTTCATTAAATAAGGGCCGGCCCATAAGCCTTGGAGGGCCATCAAACAGCCATAACGAAAAAAGGTGCCTAAACTGATGACCCAATAAACCGGAAGGCTTAACACCGTCATCATTCCCTTGAGGGGATTCCCCGTAGTTGGATTTGAGGCCTGTTGAATGGAAGGGCGGTCCCGAACGATCAGGAAAAAACAAAGAGCTAGAAGGGCATTGATAACCGCAAACAACAGAAAACTTTTTCTCCATCCGATGGCTTGGGCCAAGAAGGCCAGAGGCGTTGCAGCCAAGAGGCTGCCCAGCACACCGATACCTACCATGAGTCCGTTTAAAGAGGCAAACCGAGTTGCTGGAAACCAGGCTGCTATCAGGGTCAGAATTCCCATAAGATTACAACTCATCCCTATCCCCATGAGGACCCGAGCCCAAATACATTGGGCAGCAGTCTGGGCCAAGGCCAGAAGCAAGGCCCCAGCCACCCCAAGGCCGTTTAATATTGTGACGACGATCCGCGAGCCGAAACGATCCAGGGCCATGCCCAGAGGCAACTGGCACAAAGCGAAGGCATAGAAAAAGACCGAGGACAGCAGCCCCAACTGGGCGGAAGTCAGGTTTAGGTCCTTAGTCAATTCCGGGCTGATCACCGTGGTGGAAACCCGGAGAAACATGGACATTACAAAAACAGGACACCCCACCCAGAAAATGGCCCATCCCCGGCCTGTATTCGACGACTGATTAAAGATTATCTCCATTATTCCAATCGGGCGATGGTGACCCCTTCGCCTCCCTCTGATCGATCCCCTTTTCGGAATCCTTTTATCAGTGGGTGCCCTTTTAAATAGTCACGCACCGCCTTGGCCAGAATACCTGTGCCGATCCCATGGACAAGAGAGACTTCTTGCAGACCGGCCAAAGAGGCATGATTTAGAAATGGCTCAATCAGGGAAAAGGCATCATCGACCCTTTGGCCGATCAGATTGATTCGGGAAGGGACATCCTTATGGGTATCTAAAGCTGATGAGGTTGTTTTTTTATCCAGTCTTGCTTGGCCTCCCTGGAATCCAACATCCGAAATGGGGACCTCAATTGCCCTGCCCTCAGCCAGCACCTTTAAACGGTTCTGTTTTAACAATACGGACAGAACCTCGGCATCAGAGCTTAAGGAGCGGATAAAAATATGATCTCCTTCCTGGAGAGATTCTATGGCCGGGCCGTCCTCGCCTGCGCCTTTGGCTTCCCGCAGTTTCTTAGACAGGGCCGCCTCTTCTTCCCTTAATTTTTGAAGGGCCAGCCGCCGGTCGGCCTTGTCCTTTTTTTTGATGTCTTCCAGGAAAAGATTCATTTGCCGTTTGGTTCGAGATGCAATTTCCAAGGCCTCCTGATAGGCCTTAGCCAGGATCTCTTTTTGCTGCCTTTCCGTTTTTGTGAGCATTCCTTCAATTTTCCTGCTTTCCTCAGCCGCGAGTTGCTGAAGCTTCTTTAATTCTTCAAGGCCTGTTTCGTATTCTCTTCTTTTTTGATTCAGATCGGCTACTAATTGCTCGAATCCTTCTTCCCTTCCTGTCAACAGACGTTGGGCCGATTGTAGGATTGGTTCCGGGAGACCGTATTGTCTGGCAATGTCGATAGCATGGGACTGGCCCGGCTCACCCATCCGCAGTAGATATAAAGGGGTAAGCATCTGTTGATCGAACTCCATAGAGGCATTGATCATCCCGAAGGTTCGATGAACATACCCTTTGATTTCGGTCAAATGAGTAGTGGCCATGACCAGGCCCCCTTTGCCCTGCAAGTCTTTTAATACGGCGCAGGCAATGGCCGCCCCTTCCACTGGGTCTGTACTGGTCCCTAGTTCGTCCATCAGGACTAAGGTTTTTTCGTCGGCCTGATTGATGATATTGGTAATCCTGGAGATATGGGCCGAAAAGGTGGATAGACTGCTTTCAATGGATTGTTCATCCCCGATATCGACCAGCAAACCATTATGCAAAGGAAAACTTGAGGCCGAATCGGCCGGGACCGGCATACCGGACAAGGCCATAAGCAGAAGCAATCCGGTGGTTTTGAGGGCGATGGTCTTCCCGCCGGCATTGACACCGGTAATGACCATCACCGTGGAGTCGCCGCCCAGTTCAAGAGTCAGAGGAACGACCTGTTTCTGCGGCCCTTTTTTTTCAAAGGAAAGGGCAAGCAATGGATGACGGGCCTTGATCAGTCTTATCCCGCCTCCCTCATGGACCTCCGGTGTCTCCATATGAAGGCGGTCGGCCAGATGAGCCAGGCAGGCCAGGAGATCAATTTGAACCAGGATTTCTTGCTCGGTTTCTATTTCATCGGCCCTTTGGCGAACCATGGTGGAAAGTTCCCGAAGGATGCGGATCACCTCGGCCTTTTCCTCGGCCAGAAGATTTTCCAATTGGTTAGCCAGGCTGATGATATTCAAGGGTTCAACAAACGCGGTCTCCCCCGTCCTTGATACGTCATGGACCACTCCCGGAATCTGAGTTTTAGAATCCATACGCACCGGGATGACCCAGCGGCCCGACCGTTGGGTGATGAAATCATCCTGTAAAAATGCGGCCACCGGGGGTTCCCGGACGACATCTTCCAATTTCCTCCGGATCTGGGCCTCCAGTTGCCGAATCTCTTTTCGCAATTCAGACAGCAAAGGAGAGGCTCGGTCTAGGATATTTCCTTCATGATCCAGGGCCCTTTCCAGAAAGGTCAGCAGTTTAGGAAAACCCTTCAAATGCTTGGTCATGTTTTTCAGCTGGGGAACGTCTTCGGCCTCTCTGATTTGGCTGGCTATGGCCGAGGATAATTGTAACAGGGGTAAAAAGGCCGAAAGTTCAAGAGGGTCCAGGACCGCCCCCACCGGCCGGGCTTTTTCCAGAAATGGTTTCAGATCGGCAAAAGAAAAGATTTGGAGGGGTCGGCCTTCCGCGGAAAGTCTTCGGAGTTCTTCCACCAGGCGCTGTCTCTGGATAATGTCGGGCAGGTTTCGATAAGGGCGAATATCCAAAATGGCCTTCTGGGTGGCCGGGCAATGTGCCTGTGCGGAAATGGTGCGCAGGAGTTTAGGGTATTCCAACAGGTCAAGAGAATTTTCAGAAATCAAAACTTTTTGCCATTTAGAAATTTAAAGGATTAAAAATTGACAATAATTTCTTGCAAACAAGTCACGCAGCTTATACAAAGAGTATGAAATAAATCTCTTGGAAAGGCAATAAGAAAGCCGTTTATTATTTATGAATGAACCATTAGGAATAGAGTGCCTGGAAGTGGTAGACGAAGATAATCAGGTCATCGGGATTGCAAGC
The DNA here is from genome assembly GCA_049520575.1 of Thermodesulfobacteriota bacterium. Classification (GTDB taxonomy): domain Bacteria; phylum Desulfobacterota; class RBG-13-43-22; order RBG-13-43-22; family RBG-13-43-22; genus RBG-13-43-22. Next base: position 7,243 of record JBEKPQ010000137.1, read on the forward strand.
CGCCAGGAAATCCATGAAAAAGGGTTGCGACACCGGTCCGTCCATATCTTCATCTTCAATACCAAAGGAGATCTGTATCTCCAGAAACGATCCCCCCACAAAGACCAGTACCCGGAACATTGGGATACTTCTGCCGCTGGTCACACCGATCCCGGAGAATCTCCCTTGGAAGCGGCTCAAAGGGAGTTGATGGAGGAATTGGGGCTGGATGTGACACTGATGAAGGTGCTTGAATATCCGGCCTGCCTGGAAACCGGTTGGGAATTCGTCACCCTCTTTATGGGCCGAACCGAGGATCCCATTCATCTCAATCTGGAAGAAGCCACTACCGGAGACTATTTTTCTCCCGATCAACTGTCTCAATTATTGGCCGATCTTCTTCAAAAAATCGCTCCCGGTTTCCGATTGTTGTATGCCCTTTTTTAAAGAAAAGATTCTGAAAAACCAGATCATTCAACAAAAATTACTTGAAATATTAAATAGTTTTGATATGTTAAAATAGGTAATAGTGCTCCACATAACAAATTTTGAGGTGGAAGAAATGAAAAAAAATGATTGTATTGATCTTAATCTGGATCTCTCCAAGATAAAGAAGTACGAGGAATACAGAGAGTTGTGGCAACGGTTGGGGAAGATTGAGATCAAGATGGTGGAAAAGCATGAAGAGTGCAGACACAATGTGGGAGACACCTTCCTCTACGACAATCCTTATAAGAGGCCGAAGGATGTTTGTGAAGCCTTGCTCCATGTATTGGATTTATATGTCTGGCGGGTAGCCTTGGGCTTTCCTTCCTGGAACAGTTCCAACAGAAAAGTCTTCAAGCTTCATTGTCCTGATCCCAAGGGAACGGTATGGGAGATGAGAAAAATCAAAGGATGATATTCATGCTGAAAGGGATTTAACTTGAGCCATATTTGTTCTAACCCAGAAAAAAGTTGTTTTTAAGAAAAACGCTACTGCGCTTATAGGAAAAAATGGGAAGGGAACCATTTGATGAAGCTTTCCTTTTGCGGCAATGATTGTGATGAGTGTCCGAGATATCTGGCAACAAAGAGCGTTGATGAAAAAGTATTGCAGGAAACGGCCGTCCTTTGGCATCGGCTCGGCTATAGTGACCGGGTCGTATCTCAGGAGGAGATCACCTGTCAGGGATGTACATCCTCCAATTGGTGTCGATATGAAATTGCAAAGTGTGCTGAAAAAAAGCAGGTCGGCAACTGTGGGAAGTGCCAGTTCTACCCGTGCCCGACTATCCTGGAAACATTCAAGAGGACAGAGGTATTTGCCAAAGGAAGCAAGGCAACCTGTTCACAAGAAGACTATGTTCGCCTTCAAAAGGCCTTTTTTCTGAAGAAAGAGAACTTGGACAAAATTTATAACGAGCGCAGAAAAATAAAAACCACGGATGAGCCGGCAAAGTGATTCAATTAGGCATTAAAGATGGCACATAAACCCATTTTACTTTCGGCCTGATATTTTCAGGTTGAAATAGGAGGGACTATGACTACTGCTGCAGCCTTGGAAGCCTCGAAGATTCTACGGGACGGGAATTTGTTTCAATGGTATGTCATCACACTCTTTGCCCTGGTGGTCTATGTCTATGCCGTGGAGGTTGAGCGAAAAAATTGGAATCTCTTATTCGCCGGACTGGCCTTCTGGGGGATGGACTGGTTTAACGAGATTTGGAACGGCCTGGTCTTTCACTTTAACAACTATGCCCCGGTCTGGGGTGCTCCGGGAAAGACGGCCTATCTGCTCCTGATCGGTCTTAACATCGAAATATGTTTTATGTTTGCCGTGGCCGGGATCGCCTTTGGAATGCTTTTGCCCAGCGACAAGCATCTCCGGATTCTGGGCATTCCCAATCGGCTATTTCTGGCCGTGGTCAATTCAGTCTTTTGTGTTTTTGTGGAAGTTTTGCTCAACAGTGTAGGAGCACTGACTTGGGAATATACCTGGTGGAATATCAGGGCACCCTGGCTCATTTTCCTGATCGGTTATCTGCCCTTTTTCCTGGTCTCCTTCTGGGTTCATGATATGGACTCGGTTCGCAAAAAGGTTTTGACCGTGGGGACCATCCTGGGTGTTGATCTGGCGGCCCTGATCATCTTCGGGAC
>JBEKPQ010000138.1:0-9305 GCA_049520575.1 Thermodesulfobacteriota bacterium
TGGGCCTCCGCCACCAAGTCCCTGCTCCTGGCATCGTCGATCTCCTGCTGGGCCACCAATCCTGGTCTCTGGGCCGCGACCTGGGAAAGCCTTTTGAAGGAGAGATCTGCGATGTCATGCGCCGCTTGCGCCCGGCGCAATTCGTCCTTACCCACCGTTAGGTCATCCGCCATCTCCGGGACTTCCAGCACGGCCAGCAACTGGCCCTTTTTCACCCGGTCCCCGATATCCACATGAATGACCTTGACATACCCTGACACCTTGGCCATCACCTCAATATCCTGAAATGGCCTCAATTCGGCGGTTAGGCTTAGGTCGCTCGACAGGTCTTCCACGGTGGCTTTTGCCACAGCTACGGTCACCGCTGTTTTCTCGCTACCTGTCTTGGAGCAGGCAGCGACGAACAAGACGGCGATAGCGATTGCTATTGCTCTCACCGCTGGTGCAACAAATCTTGACATGGGTTTTCCTCTTATAAAGAATGGAGTTATATAAATCATCTGAATTCTCCGTAACATTCGTCCGGGATCCTTTTTTACGAGTTATTGGCTGAACCGACTCCATGACCGAAACGTCTAACGGTGTCCCCCAGAGCGTGAAAACCGACTGGCCTTCCTAATAGTTTACCTTCTGATTTTTCGCGAGCAAGTGCTTCTCGGGTGCTGTCTGATATTAGGTTTATTTCGATTTCAGCTAATAGACCTAGGACCAGGATGGTGATGTAAATTGCACCGAGATACGTTACTCTAGAAGCCGTAATAGACTTCAGATCTTTTGATCCAGTTCGGCAAAACAGGGGATACAGAAGGTTTTGCCGTCAAACTTTCTGGTGCGGGACTCCATAGTCAACTCCCCGCAGGCCTGGCAGGGCAGGCTCTCTAATACCAGGGCCGGTCTTGGAGCAGGGGTCGGAAGTTCGGTAACGAAAAACATCTCCTCCAATTCGGCATTCAAATACAAGTCCTGAAGGTTCCGGCGTAATTCCTCGGAACGCCTTTTTTCCTGATCCGACATCCTCCCCTCGCCCATCTTTTTCATGAGCGCCCGCATTTCCAATCCAATTTCCCCCTGAAGGTTGGGATTGAAGACGGCCCGGAACCCCTTACCTTGCTTACGGTCAAAAAAGCTGAAGGCCATTTTTCCATAGTCCCGATGGATCAAATTGCCCTTGCCGAAGGTGCAACCGGTCAGGACCTGGATGGCATCCACCCCGCACATATCGGTTTCCACCACGGCAACCAGTTCACCTTCTTCGGGCTTGCCCAAGTTTTGCAGGGCCAGCTCCGCCGCCCTGATGCCAATAGTCAATCCAGGACACCAGTGCCCATGAAAATCAATGGTTTTTTCAATTAATGCCTTACTGATAGAAGACAGCATAGCTTGTTCCTTTTAATAAGAATTGGCTTTTTCATGGGAAGAGTATAAAGCAAGGAAAAGACATGATCAAGAAGAAAGACAGGTGACGAAAGCAACGGAGATGGAGGGGGTCTTTTGAAGAAAACGGCGCTATGCGGGTCTGAACGTTATAAATAGAAAGCGAAAAGGAGAAAAGAAGAGGCAGACTTTCAAAAATGGGGGGAAAAGCAAACTCTTTTTAATATGCCTAAAGATGATCAAATAATTAAAGGTTAAAATAATCCACATTACCTTTGGAAACGCACCACCAGCGCTCGTTTGTCGCGGTAGAAGTTGTCGCGAGTGAGCCATGACTCCTGGCCGGTACTGAAATTGGAGCACCAGTCCGACGAAGAGGCTCTCAGTTCCGAAGACCAGCCCCACCCACCCTTAATCTTGAAGGCGGGGTCTGTACCACCTTCTCCCAGTTCCCGCAGTTCAGCTCGGGTCGGCAAGCGCCAATCGGAAAAACCTCCTAATCTTAAATTCTGGGCATATTGGATAGCCTCGTCCCAGGTCATAGTCTGGTCGGGGTCCGGCGCCCACTGGAGTCCGGTTTTATTATCGGTTATGACCCCATCTTTATTTGAAGTAAAGCGGATGACCAGAGGAGACGGCAACAGGATGGTCTGCCCTTCGGGACCGCTTTGGGCTTGTATTTTGGCTGCCGTATTCCAGTTTTGATCCCAGGGCGATATGGTATATTCCGAATAGGGGGAAACCCTCTTGAAACTAAAGGTACCGTCTGATCCGGTGGTAGTCTCAAAATGTTCGTGACCGGGCGGAACCTGTTCGGCGATTATTTTGACCCCAGACATGGGTTGCCAATTCCAATCCAGGAGCTTTCCCTCAATACCCGACTTCTGCCCGCATCCGAACAAAAGGAACCCCATTCCAACCACCAAAACCACCCGTAGAAAACCTTTCATAGTCGTCCTCTATGTTTTTCTCATTTTCTCTTAAAAAACCCCACCTCTCTTTTGAGAAATGGGGTCTCTTATCCTTCCATCGACACTCCTTGGTTAAAGGTTGCCAACAAGAAAAAATTTGTTAAATTACTTAGGATTTCTTACTCTTCTATTGCTAAAAAGTCAATAAATTTCAAGTCCCTTTTGTTGATTACGTTTGTACTCTTCCGTTTTTTCAAAATCGGATTTTGAGGATTAAGAAGTCACCATCAAACTTGACAATGTCTGTATAGTCAAATCCTGACTTTCACATATTATCTGACGTTTTTTATCCCGTGCAGAGGGAAAATTTCATCCTGTATATAAGCGACTACCCTTCGAGCCTCCTGAAGGGCCTTCTCTTTCACTTCTCCTTCACTCAAATAGGGGTAATCATAAAGGCTGCCCACCTCCATCTCCGGACCGAACATCATTCCTCCCACCAGACCGGCAAATTCATCGACCGGTACTAAATGATTTATTATCGCCCAGGCCAAGGTCCAACACCTGGCCGTGCGGTAGAGATCATACCCCCCTCCTCCCAAACCGATCACCTTGGGACAAAGTTCCACGATACTTCTTACCGCTTTTTGATAACCATTATTGGTCAGCTTCAGATGGGTGAGGGGATCGGAAATCAAGGTATCGGCTCCGAGCTCGGCCACGATGATATCCGGCGCAAAGGACTTAACCAGGGGCGGAACTATGGCATCGAAGGCCAGGGCATAAACCTCATCATCGGTCCCAGGCTCTAGAGGCACATTAACCGTAAAGCCTTTCCCTTCTCCCTCCCCTATTTCTGTTTCCCAACCCGACCAGGGGAAGAGGGTCTTTCCGGTCTCGTGAAGGGAAATGACCAAAACCCTCGGGTCCTTATAAAAGGCCTCCTGGACTCCGTTCCCGTGGTGGGCATCGCAATCGATAAAGGCAACCTTAAGTCCGGGGTTTTTTCTTAAGGCGTCCAGTATTGTTATGGCAACGTCATTCAGGTAACAGAAGCCTTCGACGTGGTCGGGCATGGCATGGTGAAAACCTCCAAAAGGATTGAAGGCCGCATCGGCCTGACCGGTAAGGATCATTTCCATGATCTGATGGGTCCCGCCCACTGTTCTTAAAGACCAATCATAAATACCCGGGAGGATCGGGTTGTCTTGTGTCCCCAAACCGTATTCCAGCATCTCGAGACTGAACTCACCCCGACTGGCTTTCTCGATGGCCTCGATCAAGGCCGGCTTATGAAAAAGGGTCAGCAGATCCGGATCGACGGGGTTTGGATCGAGGATGGTCATCCAGGGATGATTCATGACCCCATAACGGGTGCAAAGGTCAAAGGTCTTAATTGCCCTTTCCGGCTTATAAGGGTGGTCGTTTCCAAAATTGAATTGGCCCATTTCTCCGGAATATACAAAAATCGTCTTCATCCTTACCTCGTTGTCTGGCCAAAAGGCCACTTCTTTTACTTGAGCTTCAGCCAATCGTTTCCGCTATCAAGGAAAGGAATTTCTTCGGGGAAATCGGCTTGGATAAAAAAAGATCTCCTCCTGCTTCGAGCCCTCGTTTTTTGTCTTCTTCCTGGTTTTTGGCCGTTAAAAAAATGATCGGCGTTTTCCGAGAGGTCTCTTTTTCCCGGATTTTACGGCACAGTTCAAACCCATCCATTTCCGGCATGACAATATCGAGTACCATGAGATCGAAAATTTCCTGATCGAGTTTTTTAAGGGCCTCGGAACCCCGGGAAAAAGTGTGCACTTCATAATTTTCAGATTTGAGAAGTTCTCTCAAGGCAATAAGGACCAATTCATCATCATCAACAATAAGAATACATTTTACCATTTCCTGACTCCTTAGGTTTTATAATAATAGATCGAATCAATGGTGGACCCCTTTAACACTGAGACCCCGGCCGGCAACAGGAAGGATTATATCTACCTCGGTCCCGGAACCGACCTGGCTCTTAATTTTCAGCCGCCCTCCATGGGCTTCCACAATGCCGAAACAAAGAGAAAGACCCAAACCGGTCCCTCTGCCCACCGGTTTGGTGCTGAAGAAGGGTTCAAGGACCTTGCCGAGAAGCACTTCGGGGATTCCTTCCCCGGTATCCTGCACCGAAACCACCACCGTTAGGGACTCCTCTTCCTTGCTGAGATAGGAATGAATGGCCAATTCTTTCGGCCCAGGCACCATCTCCATGGCATCCCTGGCATTGGAAATCAAATTGAGGAAGACTTGTTCAAGCTGATTGGAATCCCCGGTAATCTTCGGGAGATTTTCGGATAATTGCCTGAGGATGGTTATATTATGGTTAAGGAGCTGCTGACCGGTGAGCAGCAGGGCATTTTCAATGGGCTGGTTAATATCGATTTCCTGAAAATCGGATTCGGTCTGCCTGGAAAACTCCCTTAAGTGATTAACAATCTTCTCGATTCGATCATTACACCGCCCGATGAGCTCCAGGTGTTCCCGGTTGGGACAGTTCTCGTGGAGGTTGTTCTGGATGACGTGAAAGATCGTCTGAGAGGCCATCAGGGGATTGTTCAATTCGTGGGCAACGCCGGCCACCAGTTCTCCCAGAGCCCTCATTTTGGAAGCCTCGACCAGGTAAAATTGGGCCTCTTTAAGCTTGGCCTCCAGGCGTTTTTGTTCGCTGATATTTTTGAATATCCCGGAAGTGCCGATAACATGGCCTTCTTCATCCCGGAGGAGGGAGGCGGAGGTTAAAATGGTCAAGACCTCACCGCTTTTGCCCTTGACCTGCATCTCATAATGTTCAATATGCTCACCGGAACCAAGGAGGTTCATGATATCCCTAGCCTCTTGAATGCCGCGGACATAGATCATGGAGATATGGGTTCCCAAAAGTTCGGATCTTGGGTAGGCCAGCATTGCCTCCATGGCCCGATTCATATAAGTAATTTTCCCCTTGAGATCCGTGGTGACAATACCGTCCACTGAACTCTCCATAATGTTTTCCAGAAATTCCTTGGTTCCTTTAAGATCCTTCTCCAGTGTCTTCAGAAAAGTAATATTCCGGACAATTTCAACAAAGCCCTTCACCTCTCCTGAAGGTTCGAAAATGGCCGTAAGGGAAGAATGGGCCGGGAAGCGCCGGCCGTTTTTCTGAATACGTTCCATCTCCTGGTCGCTTAGGTCTTCCGTCTTAATTCGATGCAAGAGTGTTTTTTTTATTTCTTCTTGGGATATCTCAGGAAAAAAGGTGACGGCAATATTTTGTTTTCGGATGACTTCCTCTTTGCTCCAGGCAAAGAGATTTTCCGCTCCTTTATTGAACTCAGTGAGGGTTCCCTCGACGTCCATGGCCATAATGGCGTATTGGGTGGTACTCTCCAGGATGCTGGTTAGAAATTGGGAAAGCGACCGGAATTTTTCTTCGGATTCCCTCGAAGCCCTGATGCTGATCAATTTTTTCCGATGCTTCCCACCATGCAAGGGAAGGGCAACCTGGCCTGTTTTTTGAGGAGGGTCTTGTTTCAAAGGCCGAAACCTTCTATGGAGATATTCGCTTTTCGATTTGAAATACTTCCTTAACGATGGGAAGATTATATAATAAACAGAGAAACCAGAGCAAGGGGAAAGAGATGTTCAACCCTGGAATAAATTTTCTTGACAGAAAAAAGGAGGGCTTCTATATTTTCTCGGTCGATAAAAGTCAAACTACGACTACAGGAAAAATCAAGGAGGTTTTGATGTTTGAAAAAGTTTTTATCCCCTATAAAGGCTATTGGTCTTCACCTTTTTCCCGTTGGCAAATGTCTTTTCAGAATATCAACGCTATTGAATTAGGGGCCCAGACGGCCAGGAAATTTTTTGAAATTCGTGGTTATACCCCGGATATTGTTGACGGCTGCATTTTGGGCATGACTGTCGGACAGCCCTCCTACCTCTATGCCAATCCCTGGTTCTGCGGTCTATTGGGGAATGGTAACATCAGCGGGCCGACTCTCAGTCAGGCCTGCGCTACCAGTGCCACATCTATTTATATCGCCGGCCTTTGGGTGGAGTCGGGCAATTATCAGAATGTCCTGGCGACCGCTACGGATCGCTGTTCCAACGGTCCCCACACGGTCTGGCCCAATCCTAATGGACCAGGAGGTGAGGTGATCAGCGAGAACTGGAATATGGATAATTTCAACCGGGATCCCAATACCGGGGAGGCTATGCTCAAGACCGGAGAAAATGCAGCCCTCATGTTCGGCGGGATCACCAAAGAAGAATCGGACGCCATTGCTGTTCGGCGCTACGAGCAGTACCTGATGGCCTTGGCCAACGACCGGGAATTCCAGAAAGGATATATGATTCCGGTGGAGGTTTTTCTCTCAAAAAAGAAATCTATTTTAGTGGAGACCGACGAAGGGGTCACTCCCTGTACTTTGGAAGGATTGGCTCCACTCAAACCGGTCCTTTCCGGAGGGTGTATTTCCTTTGGGGCCCAGACCCATCCGGCAGACGGCAATGCCGGTCTTATGATCACCACCAAAGAGAAGGCCGAAGAACTAAGTAAAAATAAAGCTATCACCATTCAGCTGTTAAGCTATGGTTTTGCCCGAACCAAGAAGGCCCATATGCCTTTAGCGGTCCCCCCAGCGGCTGAATCGGCCTTAAAAAAGGCAGGGATTACAGTTAAAGACCTGAAGGCCGTTAAAACCCATAATCCCTTTTCCGTCAATGATATCATCCTGGGGAAGACGTTGAATATTCCTGACGCCATATTCAATAATTACGGGTGTTCTCTTATTTTCGGACATCCCCAGGGACCGACCGGAGCCAGGTCTACCATAGAACTCATCGAAGAGTTGGTGAAACTCGGCGGAGGATACGGCTTGTTTGCCGGTTGTGCCGCCGGAGATACGGCCGCGGCCTTGGTGGTGAAGATATATTAATTTTCAAGGAATCTGGAATCCGGAAAACAGAAGTCAGAATCCAGAATTTAGGTTTCGAGGATTCCGGGATTTGAGGGTTCAAAGGTTTTTACTTCCATGCCTTCCCATTGAATCCTTTTTAGTGAAGTAAAAATTCCTGATTAAAAAATCCGTTTTAAACTGTTCTGAAAACAGTTTTGTTTTTCATGATTTTTTACAAAAGGTAATAATGAAATCTTCCAGGAGAAAGGCTGGAGAGGCTCCGCTGGTTTTGAGAAGACGATCGGTCTCATGCAGGGTCTTCAGGGCCGTGGCCAATTGCGGCAAGGAAAAATTTTGTGCCGTCTTCAGAGTATTAAAAAGGACAAAGGGGTGTACCTTGGATAGGAGTTCCGGCAGGGGAGTCTGCTTTAATTGGGGCAGGATCTTGGCGGAAAAAGACCCAAAATCCTGCCAAACTCGTGGTGGGGTCTTTGAAATCGTTTTTAGGACTTCCCCGGCCAACAACAGTCGGCGTAGGGCATTGGTGATGCCGGCCAGGATTTGTAACGGATTGTAACCCTGTTCCCAGAGTTGTTTGAGTTTTTGAAGGCCTTCTTCCAATTTTCGCTCCCCCAAAACCGCGGTCAGTTCATACAAGGGTTCTTCTCGAAAAGCCCCTACGATTTCAATAATATCCTTGGGCAGGATCTGCTTTCGATTCCCTATAAAGGAGATCAGTTTTTGGATTTCCATTTCCAAAAGATAGGTCTCGGTACCGACCCGTTCTATTAACAAGGCCTCAGCCTGTGGAAGAATGGTTTTCCCTTCTTGTGAAAGGCGAGTTTTTAAGAACCCTTTTAAGATGGCGGTCTGTTCCCCCTTTTTGCCCTGTCTTAACGACAGATTGATGACTGCCCCGTATTCGGCAATGGATTTGACAATCTTTTTTGAACCAGTAGGGCCTTCCAAAACGAGAATCAGAATATGGTCTTTAGGAAATCCCTGCCGAATGGCTGATTCAAGAAGCTGATCCGGATTCAGGGCTGATGATTCCTCGTAGGACTTAGTTTGCATATAAATTAGGGCTTCTTTACACCATTCGGGGAATGAGCTCTCCTTTTCAGGAAAAAGTTTCTCCATTATGACTTTTTCGTTTCCCAATAATCCCCTTTCAATCGAATTCAACGAGATCCCAGCATTTGGGAGCAAGGCTCGGAGTATTCGGGCACATCGTTCTGGCTGCCCTTTCTGCCAGGCTTCTTCCGCCCTTTTTACTAGACGATCTTCATTGCCGGAAGCAAAAATTTGCATGGGGTTTTTGACTGAAACTACCTTACGCCCGGGGAGAAAGGGAAAGGTTTGAATTCGGTCCAGGATGGAGTGGATGTCTTCTTTTTCTCCATCAATGATTTCCAGGTTAAAGGAACGCTGTTCTTCCGGGAGAAGTCGGCTGACCAGCTGTTGATGAACCTCGTTAGCGAGATAGGAGTCTCCGGCGATAAGATATACGGAAACAGGCCGGCCCTTTTCTACTTGTTCCAAGATGTTGGGAATATCTTTATAGGTATAGATAGGCATTTGAGTTAGGTGAACAAAATAAAGGAGACCGGATAATAAAAAAGGCCCCTTTCGGAGCCCTTTCGAATTGTGATGTCAATCCTTATGATTCTAAAAGAAAAATGACTTCCATTCGGACTCGGTATTCAATCAGTTTGTTGTTTTCCACAGCGATTCTTTGCTCAATAATCCTCAATCCTGTAATTCCCCTCAATGTTTTGCTTGCCCTCTTGAAAGCCTGGGTAATCGCATCCTCAAAACTTTTTGGTGAAGCACCGATAATCTCTGTTACTCTGGCGACTCGGGCGGCCATACAATCACCTCCTTTCTGTGTTTAAAATATTAATTCTCTTAGTCTATCCACAGAATGGATTAGGCGTATCCTTTGAACGCCTAGTGCCACATGAGAACAAAATGGGGAATTAGGGTCTGTTGAAAAACCCCGTTAAAAATTACGCTGTGATATACAAACTCCTTAGTGAAAAAGGATATTTTTCCCCAGAGGTTATTAAAGCTTTAAAAATATTTTTCACCACACCGTTCAAGA
>JBEKPQ010000139.1:0-9207 GCA_049520575.1 Thermodesulfobacteriota bacterium
AAAAATACCTGATTAACTCTCTAATTTTGGCCTCAGAAATTCTTGAACGTTTTACATACTTGTTACTTATTGTCATGACTAGCTTTTTAGCATATTTTATGATGCTCAACTAGTCTAGACCCAATATTAATTAAGGAATATGGGTGAAATTAGGGTCAGATTGTTATTCTTGACTTTTAGCTGACTCCCTCCTGTCATAAAATCACTTTTTTTCCCAAAGAAACGGCATAAATGGTCAAGGTTAAAAATTTGACCCCAATGACTTACGACCCCTAACCATGATTCCCAACATACTATTTCGGCAGGAATCCCACGTCGAGGCCCGAGAAGTTGTGCTCGATGCCCATCTCGTCCAAGATCTGCGATATCTGCCCGCGGTGATGGATGCCGTGCGTGACGGTCGTGCTCAAGAGGTAATGGAGGGGCACCGCGTCGGGCTTTCCGCCAAACCAGGCTACCTTGACTGGACGGACGAAATCGCTCTCGGCGAGGCCGGCGATGAAATCGACGGTCGCCTGATCGGCGACTTGGGCAACCTTCTTTAGCTCGGACCATTGGTCCGCGCTAAGGCAATCGCCCCTGGGCACTTTGAGGCCCTCGGTAGCTTTAAGCGTCGAGGACGCCGCGGGTACGGCCGTGCGTAATAGACCGTGGAAAAAGGGGACTACGCCGAAGACGTGGCAGGCGAGGCTGGAGAGACTCTTGTAGTAGCTTTTTCTATTCTCGTTGCGAGCCTCCTCCGATAGGCCGTCGAGCAAGGCGATGACCGAGGCGTCAGCCCTTTGCGTGTACTTCGCATACATGAGCAGCAGATCTTTCATATGATACCTCCCAATTAGAATTTATAGTATTATTAATAGTAATTTTAAAATAATTGAAGCTCCCTGCACCAAGGTGCTGTCCCGCGAGGCGGGATTCTATGCAAGTTAAATGTCTATTTATTGCAGTTCGTCCGCGTTCCCCACGTATCAAGCTGCGGGGAATGCGCTCGCTTGACATGTTCACCAGCGCCCCCGATTAAGGCATGTCAACAATGAAGATTTAACCCTCTTCCCACGCTGGGAGGGTTAGGGGGCGATCATTTCCCGTCCAAAGTGGAAAGCCCTTCGATAAAGGCCAGCACATTTTTGCCCAGAACAGAATGATTGTAGCCTCCTTCGAGGATGCCGAAACAGCCGCCTTTATTGCTTCGGGCGGTCTCCCTAACCAGTCTGCCCATAAAGGTATAATCTTCGGTTTTGAGCAGCCCTCCCCAATCCGCTTCATGATTATCGAATCCGGCGGAAACAGCGATCATATCGGCATCGGTCCGGGCTAGGGAATCTTCCACGCTCTTTAAATATTCGCTTCGGTTTTGGGCCGAGGGATTAAAGATGGTCACATATCCCCGGCCGCCCAGAATGTTAACATTCCCGTCTCCGAAGTGCAGATCGAAATCCAGAATAAAGGCTTTTTTGATTTTTCCTTCCTCCTTTAATTTTTCAAGGGTGATGGACATATTGTTGAAATAACAAAAACCCCAAGCGCTTGAGGCCGAGGCGTGATGACCCGGCGGACGAATCAGGGCAAAACAGGGTTCAGTCAACCCGATCCGGGCGGCTAAGATGGCGCCTCCCGCGGCCATGGCGGCTATATCATAGACACCCTCCTGTTCGACGGATCTGATATGTCCTGGTGTGTGGACACGGAGAATATCCTCCCGTGTCGCTGCCACAGGGGCCAAAAAATGAACTTTCCCCCGCAGTTCCGTTTCGACGGCCAGGATTCTTCCCGGGGCTGAAGCGGGGTCGGAGGAATAAATTTGGTTATAGTCTTCATGATAGACGACCTTCATCTCTTCTTCCCTTTATCCCGGGCCGCAGAAATGATTTTTAAATCCTTGGCCCAAAAAACTTTTTTTGATGGAAAGAGTATAAGGCAAGAACAAGACCGGGGCAAGGAGAAAAACAAATCGAAAACCTTCTTTTGGCCGTTGGTGGCCTGGTCTATTCGGGGCCATAAAACACCAAGTTAACTTATGCAACAACGCCTTGGATTAAGGGATGTCAACCATGAAGATTTGAGCCTCTTCCTATATTCATCTTGATTAGGGTTTCATCCCGATCCTTAATCCCCATCCGAGCGTTGCCAGGGTTACCATTTCAATAAGATGAAAGATACCATTATGATCAAATGGGAAAAGAACCTTCATCGAGACATGGCTGGCCTGCACTCCGGCCGCAACTATGCTTAGAAGGATTGCCAAAGAAATCAATCCGGACCCTTTCAACCGGTGAGTGACAGCCAGGAAAGAATAGATAGCCAGCGTGCAAATAATGGCCAGGGCTTCATAGATAACGAAGATGATCAATGCACCGTCGAAAAACCGACTCAGTACAAAAAAGATAATACTCGCTGCCGCAATTAACCAAACGAGACGTTTGGCCATATCCCTGCCACGCCAATCAAATAGAGCGCCGGCGACCAAGAGCGCAACGGCTACCCCAAGACATAAAAAGAGAAGCATCCAAAGCGCTTCACGCATGGAAGCTTGCTTATCCAAACCATGAGCAACAGATCCCATAAAGAAAGAAAATGCCAGGAGGCCGAACACCCAACACCACAGGGAAGTTCTCCATCGGTCAACGGCCAGGGCCCGCCACAGGCATATTATAATGAAGACACACTCGATTGCCAGAAACAGGTCGGTTGCACTGGTTGTAAGTTCGGTTGGAGATTTAATCAAGATCATAACGGCCTGATGACAGTGAAATTGAATTGATAAGAAGTTGCTTTTTGATGGCAAGAATATAAAATAAGATAAAGACTGGGGCAAGGAGAAAAGCAAATCGAAAACCTTCTTTTGGCCGTTGGTGGCCTGGTCTATTCGGGGCCATGAAACACCAAGTTAATTTATGCAACAACGCCTTGGATTAAGGGATGTCAATCATGAAGATTTGGCTCTCTTCCCACTTTTGATGCCCGGGGAAGCTTTCCCCGGGCATTATATATGTTATTTCTTTGTCAACCCGATGCTTTCATAGGATTCATCAACGGCGGGCATTTTTACTAAATTCCTCCCCAGAAGCTTTCCGTAGATTGGATCGTCCTGCCACCCGTCGACACCGGCCGCCCGTTTCGCTGCCGATTGGATCTTTTTCCAGTTAGCGCTGGTATAGAGAAACATCTCCTGCGCGGCCATGGATCCTTCGCCGTGAATGGTGTCGACCTGATAGTGATTCCCGGTTATGTCCTTGATGAGCCGCAATATGCGAATCCGATCCTCCGTTGACACCCCGTCTTTGGCCGCAAGATATTTTTCGATGTAGGGCTTTATAGTGGGATTTTTCCAATCCCGGAAGGCCGGCACCGTGGTGGTCAAACCACCGCCAATATCCTGCATATGCTGGCACATCTGGTGAAAATTGCTGGCATAGGTGAACTTCGAGGCATTAATGGCCATCCTGTTGGGCATCATCACATCCATTCCGAATTCGGTGACAGGTTCCAGGCAGGCCTGTTTACCCAGCATCTGCACCGTTTCCGTAATATAGGCCATCCAGGCCAGCTTTTTCCGGACGTGTGGGGCATTCTGGACACCGTTATATTCGGCGATCAGGCTCGCTGCCCCGGTCATGACTTCGAGGGTTCCCGTCATCTTGCAGGTGCCGAAGAGGCGATGATAACTGGCGAAGGCATAGGCCAGGATTTGGGAGAACTGCCACTCGCCGCACATGAAGACCCGTTCCCATGGCACAAAGACGTCATCGAAGATGATCAGAGATTCTGACGGCTGCATATGGTTCGACATGGGATAATCGAATTCACATTCCTCACCGTAGAGCCGCACATTCGGCTCAACACCCAAAAGCTTGACACCGGGCGTATTGACGGGCACGGCAAAGGCAAGGGCATAGTCCTTATCTGCTTCGCCATGGGTTCGACAGGGCAGGCAAAGCAACTCATTTGCGCAGGGAGAGGCACTGATATGCACTTTGGCGCCCCGCACCACGATGCCGTCTTTCTGCTGATCCACGATCTTCAAGTAAAAGTCCTGGTGCTGTTTCTGCTTTGAGGGATGAAGGCTTCTGTCCCCCTTTACATCGGTAATGGCGCCGGTGATGGCCAGGTCGTTCTTTTGCAAATGCCTTCGGTACTGCTCGACGCGCTCCATATATCCGGTGCCCAGTTTACTGTCCATGACCTGGGCGGCAACGGTAAAGGCGGCCAGCGCATCGGCGCCCATGCAATGCACAATCACGCCGCCGCCGGACCTGATTCCAACGGTGTAGCATTCCCGTCTTCGGAGCATGTCTTCCGGTGTTTTCGGAGAGGTAAGCAAGAAATTAATATCCTCGCCGTCCTTGTCCTGCGTCACAAAGAGGTCCCGATAATTGGGATGGTTTGGCAGGACATAGTCCATGCTCGCCGTTCTGATGATGGTGCTCACCGTCGGATGGGTCCGGACATCGGCTACCTTTTCCCCCAGGCACCAGACTTCCCGTCCGTCATTCAAACTTTCAAGATACTGTTCCACTGTTTTTATCATTTTAATCTCTCCTTTTATTTTATTAAAATGCCCCTGTAAAAAGGTTGCATTTTTGAAAACAACACCTCGACAGGATCATAGAGGACCCGCATCGGCAATTAAAAGCGATCAAAGGGTCTTTTATTATAAGTTGAAAAAATTTCCTTCTGGGTGGAAAGAGTATATGACAAGGGAAAGACAGGATCAAGGAGAAAAGCAGGGCGGAAGGCAAGGGGCGGACAATGTCCTCTTTTCCCTTCAGGCAGGAATCGAAAGGCCTTTTTTAGCCGTTGGTTGCTTAGAATATCGGTTTTGTGTCCCCGAATACGACTTCAAGAGACTGATAGCCCCGATCGAAAGGAGGTATCAGGCTTGTAATTTCCGGCCGATGGTCATGATTTCCGCTTCCTTGGTCCCCTCGTAAAGCTCCAGAATCTTGGCGTCGCGATACCACTTTTGAACGGGATATTCTTCGATATACCCATAGCCGCCGTGAAGCTCCACAGCATAATTGGCACAAAAGACCGCCGTCTGACCGCCGTAGAATTTCGCCATGGCGGCTAAATAGTAATCGGGACGACCTTCGTCGATCAGCCAGGCGGACTTATAAACCAGACCTCGCAGGGCTTCGATCATGATGGCCATTTCCGTAAGCTTCTTCTGGGTGAGTTGAAAGGACCCCAAGGTCGAGCCGAATGCCGTCCTTTCCTTCACATATCGGATACTCGCTTCCAAACAAGCTTCACTGAGACCCAGACCCTGGGCGGCTATCATGATCCGGGTAGTATCGAAGAAATGCATCAATTCAATAAAACCGCGCCCTTCTTTACCTACCAGATTGCTTTGGGGAACCCTTACGTCTTCGAAGGCGATCTCGGCCGTATCGCTGGAGCGGATTCCCAGCTTCCCTTTGATCTTGTTTCTGGTAATGCCTTTAGCGTCGGCAGGAACAATGATCAGGCTGAAACTGTTGTGCTTTTTTTCCTCTGGATTGGTGATGCACTGAGCCAGCATGAAATCGCAAACCGTTCCATTGGTGATAAACATTTTATTGCCGTTAATCACATAATCACGGCCGTCTTTGACCGCCCGGGTCTTGTATCCCGCCACGTCGGTGCCGGCATTGGGTTCCGTGAAAGCCCCGGCGCTGACCTTTTCGCCCGCGCAGACTAAAGGCAGATAGGTCTTCTTTTGTTCTTCCGTTCCATACTGAAGGATGGATTCGCAGCCGAAACTGGCGGCCACGATATTCAGCCCGATTCCCATGTCGATTTTGGAAAATTCTTCCGAAATGATGGAGTTTCCCATAATACCGGCCCCGGCGCCGCCGTACTCTTCAGGAATCCAGGACCCGACCAGACCGTTTTCGGCCGCCTTCTTTCGGATCTCCGGCGTGTATTTCTCATGCTCATCACATTCCTGTGAAACCGGTTTGAACTCGGTGACCGCAAACTTGTAAGCCATTTCTTTCAACATTTGTTGTTCTTCCGTTAAATCAAAATTCATTTTTCCACTCCTTTCCGCCCACCTATGAATTCAACATTTTTCATAATCAAGTACAATCTCTGGGGCACTGGGGTCGAATCTTTAGGGCCTGTTGCCCAAAATATAATTTATAAATCACAAGAGTAAATAAAAACTGGCTTGGGAAGATAGTCGAAAGGAAATCCTCTCCAAAAACAATTGGCCAGACGGATTAATGGCCTTTTCGGATTTGCTTTCTGATTTCTATTGGCCCCTGCCGTCCTTCGTTCTTTGACATGATGTATAAGGATTAGGATGTTCTGTATGGAAGCCGTCAGGTATTCCTGAATCTGGACTCTCCAGATATTTCTCCACCTGGCCCGCTTAAAGCCATATCGAGTGGCTCGGGCAAAAGTGCGCTCCAGGAGATGCTGGCGGGTTCGGAGATCCTTTTGGGATGGTTTAGATTGGGCCTGTTCTCTCATCAGGTTTAGCTCTTCTTGCCGTTGATGCCGTTTGACCGACCTGCCCGTTTTCGAACGTGTGCATTGATTCCGTAAGGGACAAACCGCTGAAACATCGGGGGCACAGAGATATTCAAAAGCCTTTCTTTTCTTTTGATGCCTCCTGATCTTCATCATCTGCCCTGCGGGACAGCGGTACGTATCTGTGTTCGGATCATAGGCAAAAGCCTCTTCGCCAAAAATCCCTTCTCGTCTACCGGTCTGGTCTTGTTTCTTTTTCAGGTCTGGAATGTGGGCCTTGATTCCAAGATCATAACACTGGAGGTAGTTCTCTACCGTTCCATATTTGCTGTCCGCGACTACCGTTTCTACCGCTTTCTCCGTGTTTAGACTGTGCCCCTCGATCAGAGCAGGTAAACGATGGGCCTCATTGATTTGCCCTCGCGTGACTTCCGTGGCCGTGATAATTTCTTCTTGCCCATCCACGGCCCGATGAACCTTGTAGTAAAGTTTGGCTTTTCCTCCTTGCCGGACCACCGAGGCTTCCGGATCGGTCGTCGAAACATGGCTCTGATTGATGGCTCCCTCTATAAGATCCTCTTCCGGTTGCTCTTGAAGACGGGCTTCCAACTCTCGATAACTCTGATTCAGATAGCGTTTCAATGATTCCCGATTCACTACCGAATCATTGGAAGCATCGGCCTGAATCAGACTCGAATCCATAAACAGCTTCGCTCCGTCCACCAGACCCGTTTCAACGCACTGCCAGACGATCCGTTCAAAAAAATGCTTAAACGTTTCCACTCCCCAACGGGATCGGGCCTTACTTAATACACTATGATCGGGAATCTCATCGTCCAGGTCATAACCCAAAAACCACAGCCAATCCAGACGTTCAGGAATAGTGCCCATGAGTTCCCGTTCCGATCGCAAATTATAAAGAATCAGCAACAGCATCAGTTTGAGAATAACTGGCGGAGGCACGGAAACATTACTCTTGATCCCATAGTGTTCTTTAACTTCATCATAGATAAAATCAAAGTCGATGAGACCTGCTATCTTGCGTAGGGGATGATCAGGACGGATTCGTTCTTCTAAGTTGATCCCATAGTAGAACAATTTCTCCTGATTCTCTTTGGATTCATAACCCATCATAGTGAATACCTCTTTATTAAAGATGGGGCTATTATGTCATATTAAATAATTATATCAATAAATTATTTTATTTTGGCGTTACTTTTTAAGCTTATATTCGATATCAAATACGGATTTGGGCAACAGCCCCTGAAGATTTGACCCCTATTCCCTTAGTCATTGAAGGCGTCCCCTATTTCTACGATTTCGTCTCACTGGGGTGTATTCTCATCTTTGTCCGTTTGCTCAAAACCATTTTGACTGCAATATAAGGAATCAGAAAGAAGAGGATGGCGCAGGTTTTAATAAAAGCCAAACCATAATAATAGAGCAAATCATATTCATGCCTGCTCAACTCGTACTTATACCAGTTATGACTCAGATAATAACCCCAATTTCCGGCCAGCACATAAAAAATCATCGATATCAGCAATAAGGCCAGCGAATAAAAGAAACAGCGGATAAATATTCCAGCTAGATTTTCCATCCAGTAAATCTGTTCTTCATTATTCATAACCTGCCTCCTTTAATCCTGATTGGGTTTAATTCCCCGCTGCTTGCAGCGTAAACCCGGGCTGCTTGCAGCGTAAACCCGGGCTGCTTGCAGCGTAAACCCGGGCTGCTTGCAGCGTAAACCCGATCTATCGAATCAAGTTTGTAACATTAATGGCCAAAGACCGGTTCCACCATGCTCTTGCGCCGACCATAGATTCGACGGCCATGGAGGCTGTCGAGTTTGATGCGCATGGCGCATAACTGATCGTCATACTCGGTTAAAGTCAGGCTACGGCCCTGACGACGACCTTTCGTACAGCGCTTTCGCTGCTGGCATTCCTGGAAGGCCTGGCAACGATACAGCCGCAGGGGTTTTTTATCTTTTACTTTTTGCATACGCACAAAGGTGAGCTTCTGGCCCATGGGACAAATAAAACAATCTTGCTGTTCGTCACGCAGAAAGCTGGATTTCGGGAAGAGCCCCAGTCCCGGAGACTCGGGCTTCCCCCGGCGAGAGCCTTGATAGTTGGTATCGGGTATATAGGCATCTATCTTTTTGTCGGCTAAGACCTGGAGGGCTTCTCCCTGGCTATAGCCACTGTCGGCACTGAGCTTGTCCAGCGGTCCCATTCTCCGTTCGCACTGCTCCACCATCGGGATGAGCTGTCCCAGGTCGATAGGATCATTGGTGACTTTGGCGGCCACGATGATCTGATGTTCATCGACGGCGATTTGGCCGTTATAGGAGGCCCGGAACCGGTTCCCGTTCTTCATAAAGACCGCATCCGGATCAGTGGCGTTGGTTCTCTCTAGATCGCTCTGGCCCAGCTGCTTTTTGATTTGGTGCAATTCTTTTAAACGGTCTTTTTGCTTCCGGATCGTTTCAGGCACCGAAACACCCGGATTATCCGGGCCATGAAGTTCATCTTCTTGCTGATCCAGTTGTTCGGCTTGTTGCAGCAATTCCTGGATAGCCTTCTGGACCCGTTTTTGATCATAGGTGCGGCTGTCCGAAGCATTGGCTTTAAACTTGGAACCGTCAATGGCGATATGCCCCAGGGAGATCATCCCTAATCACCTACAGATATCGACTACCTGGTTGAACAGTTCTTGAAACTCCGCCAGGTTGTTTTGACGAAAATC
>JBEKPQ010000140.1:0-9169 GCA_049520575.1 Thermodesulfobacteriota bacterium
AAAGGTCCTGCCGGCCTCCTTGGAGGCCTTTTATATAGGTCGGCATCCGGCTCCTGACTGGGAGCCTTTTCAAAAGCTCGACGATCGGTTCCCAACCGGGAACCTTTTTAAAGCTCGACAAAATCGAGCGGACCGAGCGG
The DNA here is from genome assembly GCA_049520575.1 of Thermodesulfobacteriota bacterium. Classification (GTDB taxonomy): domain Bacteria; phylum Desulfobacterota; class RBG-13-43-22; order RBG-13-43-22; family RBG-13-43-22; genus RBG-13-43-22. The sequence continues at coordinate 141 of JBEKPQ010000140.1, forward strand.
CCCGACCGGCTACAAGGCGCCCGAAACCGGGAACCCGCCCCGAAGGGGTGGGACTGAGCGTTGTCCTTGACGCGAAGAAATTCCGAGAAAAAAAGTGCAATCCCGCCATTGGCGGGATAAATGGACCTTTTTCAGCAACCTGTCAATTTATCCGCAATAGGGCTGCAGAATCGTGAGCCATGGCCGATACGATCTTCCAGTTGTTGTCCGTCTTGCGTAACGTGTAGGTGTAAGTATAGGTTTTCCCCGCTCCCCCAAGTTGCTCCCCTTCCGAGGAGTATCGTTCTAAAATGACGCTCACCAAGGCCAGTCCTTTATTCATCTGTCTGGCGTAGAGGTCAATGATTTCCGTTCGTGCATAGTTGTTTTCTCTGAGAATATCCATATTCAGGGCGAAGCTATCCTCTATCTCGGCCGGTGTGCCCAAAACCCGCACTTCCCGGGACGATATGGACATAAAGGGGACATGGTAAAAGGGAAGAATAGCCTTGGGGTTGAGCGATTGGAAAGCCTGAACATAATTTCGATAGGTCTGGATGATTTTTTCTTTTTCGTTATCCATGTGTATTACATTCTCCTTTTTCTATATAGAAAATTGGGGGCAAATCTTTATCCTTGACTTTAGCTGGCGCACACTCCTCATGGAAAACCTTTTTTTGTAAAAAAATGTTGCAAATTGTCAAGATTAAAAATTTGACCCTTTTTACTTGGTGCGATCCCCGGCGCTTAAGGCTTAAGACCTCGGTGTGACTTCCAGTATTGGTATTCATATGGCCATTCCTCTTTGCGCCAGAGCATCAGAGAACGCATGCGCTCATTGAATTTCCGGGTGACCTCCTTGTACTTAGAATTGGTTTCTTTGGCGCTCCAGGCTTCCACCAGTCTCTTGCCCAGGGCAAAGGCCTTTTCTCTTGTTTCCGAAGGAAAGTCGTAATCCTTTATCCGCCCCATCGTCGCCCATACAGCGCCGACAGGGACAGCCCCGGTGGTGGCCAGAAAATGCTGCATGTAGCCCGCAATGGGCGCCTCATTCCCTCCGCCGGAAGTTACCACGGCCAAGCCATACTTCCCCTCGAAGCCCTGGCAATGGACCACACCGCAACAGCGGTCAAAGAAGGCCTTCAATTGGGCGCTGACATGAAATATATAGTTTGGACTGGCGAGAATAAGACCGTCGGCCTTATCGACACTCTCCTTGATCGTTCTGAATAAATCCTTCTGTGGACAGGCACCTACTCTGTGGCAGGTATTGCAGGCCTTGCAGGGCTTAACCTCTTGCCCTTTGATGGCAAAAATCTCGGTAGCGGCTCCAAGGCTCTCGGCCCCCTGAAGTACTATCTTCATCAGGGCACCCGTAGCCCCCTTAACTCCTCTCGGGCTGCCAATAACGGCTGTAATCTTCATAATCATTCTCCTCCTTGTGGGCCCAATAGGAACCACTGTCCCTATTTTTTCATGTAAAGAATAACCAGGTGCTGTCCTATTATATTTCACATCCAGGATACGGCTTTTTGTTTTCAAGATTTCTTATCATTGACCATGGATGTAATCCAGGGACCTATTGTTTCATGTGCTCTCAAAAGGACTGAGAGATGTTTTGCACCGACAATCATCCCAACTTGAGAACGGGATCGGACAGACACGGCAAGATCGGCAAAGGCTAACACCTTTTCTGGCACAAACAATTCATCTTCTGAGCCAATCCACAGACCAAACGGACAATTAAGGGCTGCAAATTGCTCGTGAGGCGAAAATGGAGTGAGTGCCATGGACATATTGACCGTGATAGCTGACACCATTCCAGGATCAGCAGTCAATAACTCAGCCGGATAGTTGAATTTGACGGCATATTCATGGCCATGGGCTGTACCTCCGCTCATAGCATAGGCAACAAAAGCGGAGGTGTCAACTTTAGCAAAGGGTGCGGGTTGGGCAGGGCGGTCAGTTTGAGATCTAAACCCGAGTTGGGGTGAGAGGAAAATATAACCTGAGACCGGTTCGTGATCATGTTGGCTGGCATAGTTGAGGGCCAACCCTGCGCCAGATGAATGACCGCCGAGGAATAGCGGTAACTGCGGATAATCGGCACGAATTTGTTTAATGAAGGAAGTAATATCCTCCCAAACTTGTTTGGGGTTGGGCGCATCGCCGCGCGGTCCTTCTGAAAGGCCGTGACCTCGAATATCAGGTGTGTAAACTACGGCGTCAAATTTCGTTTGCAGGCCATTGCCGATGTGTTGATAGCCCGCTCCACTATGGGCACCCCCGCCATGAAAGAACAGAACTGCTGCGCGGGGAGCAGTTGGAGTATAACGTCTATAGGATAATTTAATCCCATCAGTAGCTTGTAGCGATTGAGGGGCGGCCAAAGTGACTTTGCCCGCTTCGCTCAACTCTCGAACTGAAAAAGATGTTTCAGACATAGCAGACTCCTTAGAATGCCCCATCGCCTCTCTCGGGTAGAGTAACAAAGTACCAAATGCATATCCCCCAGCACCAATCATTACCCCCTTCAAAAAATCTCTTCGACTCGGATTATTAATTTCGTTGCCCAAGAAATTCCTCCTTCCTGTTTTGGAGTCTCTGTGGTCGGATCAGACCAGCCTCTGAAATATCGATTGGCTCGCAGCATTGGTGTTTTGCTTAGAACCTTCCCACTCGACTGTCAATTCTTTTTGTACCACCTAACTCATATTCTCATTTGACTTTTACACGAATTTTATTTTTTCCAAATTCTACGACATCACCTGAAAAGATCTTTTTCCGTTTCCTGGTTTCAACCTTTCCATTTACTACGACTTGACCTTCAGAAATCACATGTTTCGCTTCACCACCGTTAGCGACCATATTTCCGAACTTCAAGATTTTGTAGAGCTCAATTGGTTCTTCTGATATTTCAATTTCTCTCATTTACACTCGGTCTTAATGTCATTTGAATACGTATAATACGGCGTTGACCCGTGGCACGAGTTTATTGGTCGTGACCAAAACGTACCTCGTAGCCGATGTTAGCTGTTTTCGACGTAGCGAATCCGGTCTGGATACTGATTAACCAAGCGCTTCGGTTCTCCACCGATTTTGTATAGGTATTCACACTGCTTAGCGCCAAGTGCAATCGTCCCGGTACGCCGTAGTCCCTGGTTGATCATGTCGCTCATCACGTCGTTCATAGCGCACATATATGGCACGAGATCCATTGCGTCATGCTGAGAGAACGCACAACAGAGCGCACATCGTTTGATGTTGACACCCCAATCGAAATCCTTTTGATCACCTGCAAAAGCTTCGAATACGTACTCACCCGGCGCTGCATGTTTTTGGGAGGCTTTGCTACTCGCGATGAACTCCGCGAGGCGTTCTGGGTCGCCCCCTATGTTCACGGGTGTCATTGAAGATTGCTTCATATCTGTCAACATTGCGCAACCAAAGTCGTGCACATTGACGCCGCGCTCTTTGAGTGCAAGGTACACCGCGAGATTTGCGCAGCCACTAAAGACCGATGCTGCCATCGGATGGTCCGTTTTGTCGACATAGGCCATATCCGCAAGCATACGGTCGAAGATAATCGCGGCTTCTTCGAGGACGGATTGTTCGTCGCGGACTAATCGACCAATGATTCTGGTGAATCTCCGTTTTGCTTTCTCAAAAAAAACATTCCTTACAAACTGTTCATTCTCTTTTCTGGTCATCCTAGTTCCCTCTCGATTAAATCATAACTTTTGTTCTCCATCACTCTTTTGTTCCAATACGGCGTTCACCCGTGGCACGAACTTGCGGTGCCGAAGGCACATGTGTATTTCGAGATCGGACGAGACCAGCCTCTGAAATATCAATTGGCTCGCGGCATAAATGTTTTGCTTAGGACCTTCTTTTTGAGGATAAAACGGTCACGTTAAGGCCCTTTTTACCTATCATTTTTTATATCATGCATTGAGAATTCGATTCATTGGCCTGGTCCAACTCCCCATCCAAAGTAATTCTCAGGCCCGTCTGGTTCATGGGTTCGTTGGCTTGTAACTCATAGTTTATAGATTAAAGCCCAGCCTGATTTCCCCATAGTAACACCACGTTCAAACTTATCTTCTAGTTGAAAAAGCTCTGCCCAAGGACTCAATTCTCCTGCGTTGGCTAAGTCTTTGTAAAGATATAGATTACTTAGGAACAACCCAGCCATTGATTGAAGAACATTTTCGAGATTTGCTTTTTCATAGTGCAAATCACGTTCATGTTTGACTTTATTGTAAGCAGTCCACCATGTCGGAGTTTGATTGCTATCCCAGGCCTGCCATGGCTGTAGAGTTATCTCATATCTTTGTATCTCCACTTTAACTTTCGTAAAATTGGGAATTTGTTTTGGAATTGATGATCTGTAGTCTTCCTCATTTTGAGCAGTAGGAGCAAAAGGTTTACATAGCATTTTTAGTACAACATCTATCTCTGAAGAAGTGGCAAGTAATAGATGTGCCATCTCAATAGAAAAAGTGGCGAAATTATTTTTATTGAATTCTACAAATCGTGATAGACGCTGTATATCTTCTTCCAAAGCAAGAAAATAGCTCCAATGGATTAATCTCATTTTTCGATTATCCCCCATTAAAAGGCAGATGCGTATTTCGAGGTCGGACCAGACCAGCCTCTGAAATATCGATTGGCTCGCGGCATTAATGTTTTGCTTAGAACCTTCTTTCGGTGGATAAAAAAGACACTTTAAGGCCCTTTCCCCCTATCATTTTGTATATCATGAATTGAGAATTTAATTCGTTGACCTGGTCCGCCCCCCATCCACCATCCTAAACTGTTATTTTTCAACTACGTCCCTATATTTCTTTCATTTTAAATTTTCTGCTTTTTTGGTGCTGGATTCGATTCTTGTTGAAACCGAGGTTTTACTGTTTGAAAGCGATTTAGATGATAAAACCATCCACGCCGTGAGAATTAGAATGGCGACTGTTAAAATAGCAATGAACCAAGTCAACCAGTATATTCTTTTTGACAACGTTATCATTTCTTTCGAAAGCGCTGATGATGACTCATCGAATTTTTTAATTGCCTCGACAATAGGTTTAGCGATTTGTGTGGATTCATCCCATGCCATCGTATATCCCTCACTGAATGAAAATTTTATTTAGATGAACGTTTATCAGCACCAACACGGAAAGCTTACGGGGGAAAAGGGTCAAGTCTTGCAATCATACATTTTCATATACGCTCCAACCATTTTATTGCCCGACTCATAGGTGCATAGTGGAAACCCAGATGTTCGGCAATTTCCTTCAATGTAATATTGCAATACCCCAATATTTAGATCATTAAAAAATATTAGGGCTTCTTGAACAATGGATTGAAACGACCTTATAGGATCGTCTTAATCCTTAGTGGTTCGCTGGGTTTTGTTTAGGGTTCGATTCCGATAATGACCAAAGGGACCGCGGGAACGCCCCTGCCTTGTCTGACGACATTGTATAGCTCTCCTTCGTAATAGGCGACACCGGAACTCATCTGTGATTGAAGGGATTTCATGGGTAGAATCTCGATGCCAACGTCGATGCGGTCACCAACATAAAAGGCGAGATGTTTGACGAATAGGTCGTAAGCCACAAAGGAGTATTTGCCGAACTGCACTTCGACGGCGACACGATCCTTGACAAAATCCGTCTGGTTATAGCTAAAGATAGGCGTTTCTCCCGTCTCTTCGATTTCTTTCTTCTGCTCCTGGGCTGGCATTGTGAGAGTCTTGCGAATCAGCCTTTCGTTCTTGGTGACCCAATAGCTCACCCGACTCTCCTCCCATGAACGGGCACGAACCAGCTTTGAAAAGGCTGAATTCATGGCAACGGGGCCATTGGGGCCAGCCTTGGATTGATCAGCTTTTCAAATAGTTCAATTTCATCGTAATCAGGATTAAAATCATCCTGTAATATCATTTCCTTTCTGTTTTGAGCTACACCGGCATCATAGAATATTTCTGGTTCTTGAATAAACCCTCTTTTGACTTGGCTCAAAATCCATATTTTCATTTATTTATCCCCCTTGTTCGATTAAACCAACTGTATACATCCCTATACTCCAGGAAATTACAGATGTCACTTAATCCACTCAGTCTGAATGTTGGCCGATTAATCTGTTTAAAGAAAAGCGAGCGTCTTATTTCATTTGATACGATGCTAAATCTTGGTTTTGGATTAGGTTCTGCCAGATATAGGTCGTTGAATCGTAATAAACCCGAGTAGATTTGTGTTGAATGTTCAACCTCGAACATAGCTCTCATTTCACTGGCCCCTCTCTGTAACCACACCACGTCTATTTCCGAAACTATAGCGTCGATCTTTGCATATCTCGAGGGAAGCTCGTTTTTACAAACAAATCTATCTGCTAAATTCCAGTCCAGCCTGTTTCTGTCATTCGGGGGTATCCAAACGTCATATCCTTTGATTGTCCCTATCGCTCCGATAAATGTTTGTATTTGGGAATGAGAAAAATCTGGAACAAAGGTGATCTTACTTTTCTCAATTAAATCATCTATCTTTTCCCAGCCAAAATATCCTTCTATTGAGAAACGGCCAGCATTCGCAATGTAGAGCTCAATGCCGTCGCCGTGATAGATCTGGCACTTGAACTGCCCGTCTGATGCGGGCGTTAAAGAACTGAAGACATCTTCAAAGTCGGCAAACGGGACGAACACAGGCTCCGTTTGATCGGTCCACAAAAAACAGATCACAGAGTTAAAGCCCTCGAGCTGTTTTAAGTCTTCTTTCCTTAGACCGTAAAAAGACTGATTCCTGCCATGGATTTTTGAATATCTTATATAGATGCGCGCTGAACCATCGCCAAACTCAAATAGAGATAAACTGCCAGCTAACTGTTTAAGTTTTCCGTACTTTTTTATCAGTTCGTCTAAAAAGGCTGTCTTGACCAGATTTGCCATATAATCAAATCAATTCACACAAAAATTGCCTAGGTGATTGCATGAGTATTTACCGGCATTAGGTCCCTTAAAGTACTTCTTACCGGGATACTTTTGAGGCACCCTTACGGGATCAAGAGAAAACGTGTAGTTGTCGGTTTTCGTGAACCAAATAATTGTCTCATATCGGCCTGAAAAACGACGACTACAGTGCAAGCCGTGTTCAAAGTGCCAGATAATGCGGTTTCTCATCTTGAGGCCGAGGCTAGTGAAAACCGGATAGAGGATGGTGTCCAAAGGTATGATGGAGCCGGAATCTACGTAGTTTCCAACCTGCCAACAAATGCTCCCTTGTGGAGAAAGGCACCTGACACATTCATGGATAACAGCCGCTTGTTGCTCAATATAGGTTTCCAGCTTCAGTCTCTTTTCGTACTCTTTCCCGATGTTATAAGGCGGTGATGTGATGACAAGTGTTAGTGTTTCGTCAGGAATTGTCTTCAGCAGTTTCAGACAATCGCCGGGATACAGCACTATGTCCTCTGAAGGGGAGAATTTTTCGGTTATTCGTCGGGTTTTGAACATATTTCTATGATAACAATAGGGGATTGTATAGTCAATCTTTTCATGCTCTTTAATTTTTCAGCGAACAAGTTATTCTAAGGTTTCTGTATAACTCCCCAACCCTCTGGGATGTTAACGAAGACCATTGACTGCTGTTGGACGTCCAACGGCACGACAACCCTTTCAAATCCCAGATAACCTATTATAATTGATAAATATTATTTTGACAAATGAATTTCTGAACCTTCAACTGTTCACTCTTTTGGATTTCTAAAACCTTCTAAGAGCGCTGTGGATTTGGGTTTGAACCTTGAAATTAGGCTGCCGATTGGCGATTGAGTTGGGTATTGACAGCGCAATATTGATGCGTGCATTATACCAGTAAAGGACCCTCATAATCGATATCTCCCGTAATTTTTCGGCTTGTTGAAAGAAAGGAAAGAACCCATGATCAGAACAGTCCGTCGTTGTCTCGGTATTCTCACATTAAGTTTGCTTGTTCTCTGCTGGATTTCAGGCGTGCAGGCATCCGGGATCGCCGTGAAGAACGGTCAGACGATCGCCTTCCTTGGCGATTCCATCACTGAGTATGGTTGGAATAATCCAACCGGTTATGTGAAGCTTACCGTCGCCGGCCTCAGGGCCAACGGCATCAGGGTGACTTCCATACCCGCCGGTATTAGCGGGAACACGTCTGATCATATGCTAAATCGTCTCAAGCCAGATGTACTCGACAAGAAGCCGGACTGGATGATCGTGAGCTGCGGCGTGAACGACGTTTTATATGGCGTTCGAGGCGTGCCGCTTGCCCGGTATAAGAACAACATCACTGCCATTGTGGACAGGTGCAAGGCAGCCGGTTTGAAGGTGGTAATTCTGACCGCGACGGTGATCGGCGAGGACCTGGATAACAAGGACAATAAGAAATTGGCCCTTTACAACGAGTTCCTCCGCATGCTGGCCAAGGAGAAGAAGTGCCTGCTGGCCGACATCAACGCGATGTTCCATAAACGGATCAAGGACGGCCGCAAGCCCGGCTACCTGCTGACCTACGACGGTATCCATCTGAACCCCGCCGGCGACAAGGTAATGGCGATGGGTATCCTGAGGATCTTCGGGCTCAACATCGCCCAGATCAGGAAGGCCGAGAAAGCCTGGATGCATATTCGTGGCCATGTCAACCGGCGTGCAATATTTAAGAGTTCCCTTTGATATTAGGCTGACGATTACCTGGTGCGGAAAGGAGGACGACCCTAAATAATTCAATAACTCAAATTGTCAGTTGGTAACTCAATTCCTTTGCCATTTTCTCACCTCGCTGAACCGCATACCGGCCGCCTAATCAAAAAATTAAAGGATTCAAGTCACGCCTTTTGCTGGATTGAATCCTCGAATCTAAATTTGGATTTATTAACAGGATGTGGAAGAACTCTTTTTTAAGGTTGCTCAAAAAGGTCCTGCCGGCCTCCTTGGAGGCCTTTTATATAGGTCGGCATCCGGCTCCTGACTGGGAGCCTTTTCAAAAGCTCGACGATCGGTTCCCAACCGGGAACCTTTTTAA
>JBEKPQ010000141.1:0-9079 GCA_049520575.1 Thermodesulfobacteriota bacterium
GTACCATCGTCCTCGGTTATTTTCGCTTCAATGATCGCCTGTGGATTGAATTCAGTGGGAATAATAAAATCCGGTGTCTGATCAAAACCTTCAATTCTCTGTGCCCTTTTTGTCTTCCGGTAGGTGATACCTGCCTTGCTTAACACATCCTCAATTGCCGATTTTAGACTGTCTCCGATAAGATCGCTCACGGAGTCCCGGTGACCCGCGAAGGGTCTGCCAAGGAACCGCTCATAGAGCAGCATGGCATAAGGAGCCCCGATATCTGCAAGTGATCTTATACCATCCAGACCTGTTCTCGTATCGGCCTTGTCAAGCCGATGTATTTTGTTCCGTGCCACATTCGGTACGTTCTTTTTAAGAAACTCACACGCGGTTACGATCAAGGCATTCATCCGTTCCGCACTCAGGCTGCTGATCTTAAGAGGTGCTATCGGTGCCAGCCGGATATCCCGATCAAGCGTACGAACGAAACCTTGGGTGACCACAATTTTTGTATGCTGAGTGGCGATATAAGCCCACTCCGGCGGTGTGAAACCCAAAATGGTACGAATAACAATGACCGATACAGGCACGGCCTTAACGCAATCCATGACCACCTCGGGTGTCAGGGTACGAAAACCGCCTGTTGCCTGTTTCAACGCTTCGTATCCTTTTTCAAACACTGGATATTCGACGAATCCATCACCTTTTGGCATGATAAGAAATTCTGACTCAAGACAAGAAAATATCGCTGTCACATACTGATCAGGATCAGCCTGCACGTCCTCAAAAGGAACTTCAAAAGAAAATTTCATCATCAACCGCTCCATATCGTTTTGACTTTTCCCGTACAACGGAGATCTTGACCTGCTCAAGGTATTCCGTCTCTTCGCTAACATGCCGTTCGACAGCCTCTAGTCCACCGAATTCCTCGATCTTCGAAACAAGTGCCGCTGTTTTTTTTTGAACCGGTCTTGTATTATCCCAAGTATGGCGAAGGTGCCACACCGCGAGCCGTGTAAAATGACCATAGATAATGCAGCGAACATCACCGCGTGTTTCCTTTACGCCCGCCTGGCGAAGGTTTCTCACATCATCCCTCACCAGGTCAGCAAAAGCCCTGGGAGTATTAGCTAACCATCGGGCCGGTACGGAGCCGGTGCTTCGACAAACGAAGACCGTATCGACAATAGATGAACCAGTGCCGCTGATATGGATCGAAGCCCCCATCTCGGCAGGGCAAGGTAACGATGCGGAACAGACCAAGCTGGAATCGAGCATTGCAATAGCGATCGGATAATAGGCTTCGAGACTATTGTGATGATAGGTAAACACCATTGGATGGCCGGGCTTTAAGGCTTGCGCCATTTTGCAGAACACGACCGAAAGTCCTTCCGTAAAATAATCGAGCCCCCGCTCCATATTAACGTTGCCGGTCAATTCCTGTTTGTCGCGCGTCGTACCTCGCGCAAATGCGGGATCGCCCGTACCCACGAGCTTGCGCAGCCATACATAGCAGAAATCCATCAACTCGGCATACTGCACATTGCTGTAATATGGTGGGTCAGTGAATACCGCATCCACTGACCTAGGTTGAAGGTCCGCTTCCATGGAGCTTTGGCTAAGAAGCCGCACCTGGCGTCTGATAGGTGGGGAGGTTCCGTTTTTCTGGTCCCCGATCCATTCACCACGAACAGGGACCTGAATCTTGCGGCCATGTTCGTGCCGTATCTCAAAAGGCGCATCGCAATAAGCTTTGGCTTTATAATATTTTTCGATAATATTGGCCCAGCCGCCGCTCCCCACGTTCATACCCCCGCCATTTATGATGCCGAGAAAGTTCGACTCACACTGCACAAGCCCTACCGGGAAACCATGGACTGAAAAGATGTCAAGAGACTTTAGCGCCATCGAATCATACCTGCAGAGCATATTCTGATAACGGAGCAGGTCCGAAAGGTTGGTTGCAAGTGCGTTCCGCACGCGCTCATCAGAGACATCCGCGATGGCCCGGCAGCTCAATTCCAGCCCGAGGAGCTGGCGCAAATTGAACATCTCACGATACTTCTGGTACCCCCATCTATGGAGCCGTGCAGTCTCATCGCCACCCAATATAATATCATCCGGCACAAACAAGGTCTTCATGCTATTCAACCTGTTTGTGGCCTCCGTATATTTGGCCAGATCGGTTCGCGAGGGTTTCTTAAAGAACCTGCCCTCGTGCTGTGGTTTGCATTTTTTGCAGTGATACTCCATGGCGTACATCCGATGAGTTGGTGGATGCTCGGGCTTGAAGGAGTAAAAGTTTGGCTTGCCGCAGTGTTTGCACTCGTATTTGCTCCTCTTTGCTGGACCATCAACTAGAATTCGCTCGCCGCATGACTTGCACTTGCCCGGTCGATGTCGATCTTTTACTCCGTTCAATTCCCCGCAGGACGCGCACACATATATGTTCTCAGGATGTCGTTTGTCCTCCGCAAGCAGGTACCCAGGAAAAAGATCATTCGCCTTGCCGCAGTTGGCGCAGGTATGCTGTTTTACCCAGAGGAAATATTTTACATGTGCCTTTCTTGATCCGCACTCAAGACAGGTTGTATGATATAAGCTCCCGATATTTTGTTCCAACCCGCTGACAAGCTCATCCGCTGCTTTACGATAGGCCTTTAAGTCCAGGTGTTCAATCTCTTGCCGCACGATCCAGTAGGCCATTGGGTTGATGTCATAGCCGATCACATCGCATCCGATGCGGTTTGCTTCAACGATAGGGGTACCTCCACCCATGAAGGGATCGACCACGACAAGGCCGGAGAGGTTATTGGAAGAGTAGAAAGTGTCCTGCAGCGGTTTGTTTACAAACTCCGAGAGAAGAAGCCCACGGAAAAGCGTACCCGGTCGCCGCGCAAACCACTTATGCACAGCGATAATAGGCCGGTAATTCTGCTGAATTTGCTTTTCATGCAAAGCCAGAGAAGAGATAAATGGTATGTCAAAATTTTTTTCAATGGACATGGGAAGTAAGGGAATGTGGGGTTGTCGTTTGTTGAAAAACAGTACATTATTTGCGGGTTAAATGCAAGAGTGTTGAGATTTATCGAGAAAACTGTCTAAAAAAGATCGTTCGTGTATTGAAACTAGAAGACGACCCTAAATAATTCAATTGGCTTAAAAGTGCCTATTAGGTAAAGTCTAAGCATGCCCAGAATAGCTCAAATAAATACTCCTGGCCTCCGTTCAGAGAGGGGAGAAAATGGCAAAAAAAATGGGCTACCAACTGTTAAATTGAGTTATTGAATTATTTAGGGTCGTCCCCCAGTTCTACACTATATTGTTTGTCCATTATTGGGGGACAGGGAGGTTCTTACACTCTTGACACATTAAGAGGTCATCTTATCTGCCTCTTTAGCAACTAATTTCAATACTTCATCTTTAGACCAGTTTTCTAATAGGTCGGCTTTCTCTAATATTGATTCTTCCGGAACCACCTCTCCTTTGAGTTTTGCCATTGCGACAATTTTTTCTCTAAGGCAGTTAGCTTGATGAATCCCACTCCCAATCCTCTCCCATTTGTCGCGAAATTCATCTGTCTCGTAGGCGGGCCGCTGGAGCCAAAAGCTCACTTTTCCGTTCTTCACACTGCGGTGGGTGAGTTTCTTGATTTCAGTCGGCGTCATTACAAAGCATTCCGGTTCAATAGTTCCAACATTTGTGCACACAACTACGAAATTTGCAAAAAGATGTTCCAAATTTGATCCCAAAGGCACCGGGTTGCGCTTGTTCAAAGACTTGACTTGAATAGTCACGACACGGGAACCATCCTTATTATATGCTATGATGTCTATGCCTCGCGCATTGCGAGCTGTTGGCATGACGTTCCAAGCGTGTTGAGACAGGCGGTAGCATACGTAGAAAAGACCTACATTCCCAACAACCTGATTCCCGAGCAGTCGTGATGGCAAAAGTGTGCGCATTTTTTCTCCTTTGTGGCCAATGCGGCGTTGACCCGTGGCACAAAGCTTGCGTGGTCTAAGGCCCATGCAAGCGAGTGACATCGGTGTCCAATGTGGTTGGTGCCGCCTGCGGCGGCGCCAACGGAAAGCCCAGCGGGAGCCGGATTTTTCGGCGATACGCTTAAATGACAGGTTTAGCTCATCACTTTATTGAAAAATATATTGGTTCAATTGGCGAGGATCTTTCTATATCGCTTGTTGATTCTGTCAGATAAATAAGCCGCCCGGCCTTGGTAAAGGCTTCTAAAACTACATCAGATGGCAAACCTAAAGCATCTCTTGCAATATTTTTGGCTGTTTCAATTCCAGAAAGATTTTGATTAAAGCTTTTCCTATCATGACGAGAATGATCATCATTCCAGGCCACCTGCTTTTGCTTTGTGGATATGTGTTTATCTCTTGCGACATGCACATGTCTTAGAATCTTTATTTGAGGATTCTCAGGGTCAACTCTCTGTGACCAGCCTTTCCTTTTGGATGCCACCCATTTTCCTTCTTCAAGATTGTATAATTTCAGCTCCTGAAATCGCGGAGTGGAGATTTCGATAAATATGTAGTCAACATCCAACTCTAATAACACTTGCGTGAAGTCCATGATTATTCTCCTTGGCCAGAGTTAACAATATATTGAATAGTTTCTTTTCAATTACCAAGAAAAGTTAATATTGATCATTTTAACATAACAATAACAATAAATAATTCAACCATATCTATTTGATATTATTATTTTAATTTAGTTGTTCTGAATTCCGGGGACATAACACTAATTTCTCATCCACTCCCAATATATTTACTGTTGAGTCTAAGCCTACCCAATACAATATATCTGGCTAAAGGCGCATATATACAGGCAACGGGTGTTTTGTTGAGTGGATCTTTTGAGATATGGATCTGGGCCATTAATCTCCTCAAGATCTTAAGGAAGGGTTTTTATGAGAATAAGACTAAGAGGAATTATAAAATATAACCGGCTAATTTGCAAAGGATTATTTAAGGGCTCCGAAGAGGGATTTACAAATTAGAATTTAATTTCTAATTTGTAAAGGAATATTTTAAATGCAGGTTATCCGACGTTTGAGCCGGTTTCTTGTCAAGTGTTCAGGCCGCCTGCTTTTAACGTCGGCGCAAGACTTCGGCAAAGGGATTGTTGAACGGTTTAGGCGCTTCCTTCCCGCGTTCGCGCTTCTTTTTATCGGGTCTTGGCGGTTTTACTGAGGGGATCTTACTCTCCACGGCGTTTGAAGGATCAGGGCGGTCATTTTTCTCTGTGGCCGTCTTTTCTTTCGGTCCCTTCTTCATGGACAGGGAAATCCGCTTCCTTTCAACATCCACGGCCAGAACCGTCACTTCCACCTTCTGGTTTACCTTGACCACATCCCCCGGCGATTTTACAAATCGGTCGGCCATCTCGCTTATGTGGACAAGGCCGTCCTGATGGACGCCGATATCGACAAATGCGCCAAAAGCCGTGATGTTGGTCACGACGCCGTCAAGCTTCATTCCCGTAATCAGGTCTTCGATCTTTTCAATTCCTTCGGCAAAGACGACATTTTCAAATTGCTCTCGCGGATCCCGCCCCGGCTTGGCCAGCTCGGCCATAATGTCCCGCAGGGTCGGAAGCCCGGTTCTATCCGTCACATAGTTCGTCAGGACGATCTTTTGCCTGCGGGCCTCGTCCTGAATCAGATCCAAGACGGAACAGGCCTGATCTTGCGCCATCTTTTCGACTATATAGTAGCTCTCCGGATGGACAGCGCTCGTATCGAGGATGTTGCTGCTTCCCCGCACCCGGAGGAAGCCTGCGGCCTGCTCAAAGGCCTTGGCCCCGAGACGGCGAACCTTTTTAAGCTCTTCGCGGGATTGGAATGGCCCATTTTCGTCCCGGTGCTTGACCATGTTTTCCGCCAGCGCCGGTCCCAGTCCCGATACATAAGAAAGAAGCTGGGCGCTGGCCGTATTGACCTCGACGCCGACGGCGTTGACGCAACTGACCACCACATCGTCGAGGCCGCGCTGTAATTCGTCTTGATCCACATCATACTGATACTGGCCGACGCCGATCGATTTGGGTTCGATTTTAACGAGTTCCGCCAGGGGGTCCATCAAACGGCGGCCGATGGATACGGCCCCGCGGACAGTAAGGTCGTGATCGGGAAATTCATCCCGCGCCGCCTTGGAGGCGGAATAAATGGAGGCCCCGCTTTCATTGACCATGATGATAGGGATGTTTTGTGGAAGATCGAGGGAACGGAGAAAGGCCTCCGTCTCCCGGCTGGCCGTGCCGTTGCCCACGGCAATGACTTCAATGCCGAATCGGCTGCATAAGGTCTTGACCGTTTGGGATGCCTCCTCGCGACCCTTTTCGGAAAGGAGGGGAAAGATGGCTTCATGGTGGAGAAGCTTTCCCTGACGATCCAGACAGACGGTCTTGCAGCCCGTCCGAAAACCGGGATCGATGGCCAGGACGGCCTTCTGCCCCAGGGGCGGCGCCAGCAGGAGCTGGCGTAAATTATCGGCAAACACCTTAATGGCCGTTTCATCGGCTCTTTTCTTGGTCGCCAGACGGATTTCCGTCTCCATGGAAGGGGCCAGGAGGCGTTTGTAACTGTCCTGAACGGCCAGTTTTACTTGGGCCCCCGCCTCGTTCGTCCCTTTCACAAAAAGCCCTTCCAAAATGTTCAAGGCCTCTTCCTCCGGCGGCGTCATGCGCAGCAACAGGAACTCCTCCCGCTCGCCCCGGCGCATGGCCAACACCCGGTGGGACGGTGCCGAGGCCACAGCCTCTTCCCATTCATAATAATCTTTATACTTGATCCCCTCTGTCTCCTTGTCCCGAGCAACCTTTGACCGAATGATTCCTTTATCAAAAAACAGGGCCCGCATCTTCGCCCGCGCCTCCTGATCCTCATTCACCCACTCGGCCATAATATCTCTCGCCCCGGCCAGGGCCTCATCGACCGAGGTAACGCCCATCTCTTCATTGATAAAGGCCGTTGCCTCTACCTCGATACTGATATCTTCCTGCGCAAAGATTTTAATGGCCAGGGGCTCCAGCCCCTTCTCCCTGGCGATGGTTGCCCGTGTGCGGCGTTTCGGACGGAAGGGCAGATAGATGTCCTCCAGAACGGACAAAGTCTCCGCAGCGGTGATCTTATGCTCCAATTCTTCTGTCAGGAGGTTGCGCTCCGTCAAAGATTTTATGATAGCGGCGCGGCGGCTCTCCAGTTCTTCCAATTGCTGCAACCGGTCCCGGATGGCCGTGATGACCACTTCGTCGAGGGAGCCCGTCACTTCCTTCCGGTAACGGGCGATAAAGGGCACCGTCGCCCCTTCGGCCATCATCTGGGCCGTATCGCCGACCTGCTTAACCGTCAGCTTGAGTTCCCCGGCGATTTTTTCATATCTCGATTCGTTCATCATGATCCTTTTACGTCATTTTTTATATGGAGTGATTAAGTTATCACAGGCCAAGCCGTAAATGCAATCGCCAGATTGACGACCTTCTGAAAAGCCCCCGATGATAATAAGGGTTGAGAGAAAGAATAAGGTCAGCGTCTATTTAATAAATGCAGATTGGCTTGGAAGGGCAAATAATCAATTGAAAGACCTGTCAAAAATAACGTCTTTTCGAATGGACGGATCTTTTGAGATTTGGATCTGGGCCATGAATCTCCTCAAGATCAAAAGGAAGGGTTTTTATGAGAATAAGACTGAGAGGAATTATAGAATATAACCGGCTAATTTGCAAAGGATTATTTAAGGGCTCCGAAGAGGGATTTACAAATTAGAAATTGATTTCTAATTTGTAAAGGAATATTTTAAATGCAGGTTATTTGCAGTTTGTGCCAGTTTCTTGTCGAGTGTCCAGACCAATACGCCCGTCAATACGGCGGAAGCCAGAAGATGAACATCCACATAACCCAATCCTTTTCCCATTAACCGGTTGTTTTCTATAAACGACAACACTTCTTCGTGTTCGGCTACTATACTCATGGGTAATAATTTCAGGTACGAGAGGATGACCGGTCTGTCCTTTAGATTACCACAAGCCAGCTCACCTAAAATAAACGGATGGCACAAAACTTTTCCATTATTTAGCAGGTCTGCGAGCTCGGCATTTCCCTTCCGGAAATGGGAAACCCAGACCGATGTATCCACCAGAACCATTTCTTAGACTGCACCCCTTCTTCTCGGTATGGCCTTCAACTGCTTTTGAGTCCCACCCAGCTTGGCCAGCCTCCTGGCGCTTTCTCTGGCGATGAGCGCCTCAAGTCCGAGCTTAACGAGTGCGGTTTTTTCCTTTATTCCCGTCAGACTGGAGGCTTTGTCCAATAGGTTATCCTCGATATTCAAAGTTGTTCTCATGGTTTCACCTCATACTATTTATATGCCTTAATATGTATCATTTGTGCATATTTGTCAAGCTATTCTCAGAAAGTTATTTTAACTTTTTTCTAAAATCCTCCAAACCCAGGAAGTCGATAATTACATTCACTATCTTTAAGGCATAAATTTGGGGGGCGAGATGATTTTTACACGCAAATACTTTGACGTATAGTGCTACTAAATGCAAAATTGTTTGCATTTGGTTTAACCGTTGTCAAGCTGATTTTATTGATTCGCTTAGGTCTTTAGGGATATGGATATGGGCCATGAATCTTAAGACAAGGTATTCGAAAGATTAATACCGAAAGGAATTATATATCTTAACTGGCTAATTTGCAAAGAAGTTATTCTGTAAGCGGCAAGGAAGCAGTTCGAGTTCAGAGTTCGGAGTTTGGAGCTTGGAGCTTGGAGTTTGGTGTTCGGAGAGAGAGGAGAAAATCTAAGGCCACCAATTGAATCATAATTAAATGTTACTAAGAGGATAGTAGGATAGGGAACGTTGACTCATAATTAATGTTACCGAGAAGCCTTAACCAAGTCATTCTGGAACTGGACCTGATAGATTTTTTTAAGCTTACCTTAGATAGCTGCATTCAACTGGAAAGGGTTCAAGGTTTTTAACAGTGCCGTGAGCTGATTTTTAGTGCCCTGTGTTACCAAGGGGGATTCCATAACCCGCTGGTAAGGCGTTTTAGGGGGATCAT
>JBEKPQ010000142.1:0-5000 GCA_049520575.1 Thermodesulfobacteriota bacterium
TTTTATGATAGAAACGCTATTTTGTCAAGTAATTTCATATAATTAAATTACTTTGACGTGTTATTTGTCAATACACCCTTTTCAAACACGCAGGATTTTGATAGGGTTTTTCAACAGCCCCAATTACACTATTTTATTTATTTCAGTTTAACATAGCCAAGGAAGGTTAGCAAGGAGAAAAGAAATCAATTACTTCTTGACTTTTCGCCTTAAACCACGATATTATTTTTTAAAAAAAAGAAGGAATGTTCCAGGAAACCAATGGATCGACAAGTGTTTGAAATTTTAGAAGAAAAAATCGACCAGGCCATGGAAAAAATGGAGGCCTTGTCTCGAGAAAATCTCGAACTAAAAAAAAAAATTAAGGAAAAAGAACAAGTTATCCAAAGTGCACAGGTGCGGTTAGATGCTTTGGAAGAAGAAAAAGAGATTATCAAAGGCAAGGTGGACGGAATTTTAATAAAAATTAACCGGGTGTTGGGGTAATTTCATAAGGCGTGTCTCAATTATTTAAAGTTGACATCTTAGGAAATGAGTATACCCTAAAAGGGGATTTGGATCCTGGGCTGTTGGAAAAGGTGTCGGCTTTGCTCAACGAAAGGATGAAAGAGGTTCAATCCTCAATCCCTTCGGCCAACAAAATTCACTTGGTCGTATTGACCGCCCTGAACTTCGCCTATGACTATCTTCTGACTAAAGAAGCCTTGGATCAAATGGAGAAGAAGGTGGAATCCAAGAGCCGCCAATGGATAACTAAATTAGATTCTGGCAAACCATAAAAAACCATCTCTTTATTACTGTTTATAAGAAAAATAGGTTTTACTATATAGATTAAACGGAATTAGAAGGAATAATGAGCAAGCTATCCTCAAAAGGTTTGGGGCAACGATATATAGTACTAGGTGTTGTTCTTTTTAATAATTTTTTTTTATTAACCCCAAAAACCCATCCTTTAGATTTGCTCTCCTTCCCGGGGAGACCCTCCGGATATTCCTTTTTTAGCTTATTCGAAAGTTAATTTCGAAATTAGACTCAACCGGTATCCAAAATATCCAATAGTTTCACTATGAGGAAATCATGGCCGTCTCATCATTGATAAGTCTGATCAGCGGAATTCTCTTGGCCCTCTTTTTGGGAATCCTGATCGGTTTTTTAATCCGGAAAAAATTAACCGAAAGCAGGGTTGAATCCATTGAGACCCATTGCCGGAAGATTGTTGAAGAGGCCCAAAAAGAAGCCGAGACCGTTAAAAAAGAAGCCACGTTACAGGCTAAAGACAGCCTTTATCAGATGAAAATGGAATTTGAAAAGGAGACCAAGGATCGAAGGCAGGAAATCCAAGATCAGGAAAAAAGAATCCTGAATAAAGAACAAAACTTGGATCGAAAGATAGAACTCCTTGAAAAAAGGGATTCCGAGTTTGAAAAAAGAGAGCGTCTTTTGAACCAAAGAGAAAAGGACCTTGTTGAACTAAAAGAAAAATACGAATCGTTGATCATTGAGCAAAAAAAACAGTTGGAATACCGGGCCGGCATATCTTCTCAGGAAGCCAAGGAACTGTTGCTCCAAGCCATGGAAAATGAGGCCAAACACGAAGCGGCCATGTCCATTCGTCGCCTAGAAAGTGAGGCTAAAGAAATAGCCGATAAAAAGGCCAAAGAAATTATTTCCCTGGCCATAAAACGGTATGCCGGAGATTATGTGGCTGAAAAAACCGTTTCCTATGTAAACCTGCCTAACGAAGAAATGAAAGGTCGAATCATCGGGCGGGAAGGGAGAAATATTCGGGCTATTGAAGCGGCCACGGGCATTGATTTGATTATTGACGATACCCCGGAAGCGGTTATCCTCTCAGGGTTCAATTCGGTTAGAAGGGAAGTGGCCCGGCTTTCCTTGGAGAGACTGATCAGCGACGGCCGTATCCATCCGGCCCGTATTGAAGAAATCGTCAAAAAGGTTTCTCAGGAAATGGAGGTGGCCGTTCGAGAGGCCGGTGAAGCCGCCACTTTTGATGTGGGGGTTCACGGGATTCATCCGGAAATGATTAAGTTGGTCGGTAAATTGAAATACCGATCCAGTTATGGTCAAAATGTGCTTCAACACTCTCTTGAAGTGGCTTTTCTTTGCGGGATCATGGCTGCTGAATTGGGCTTAAATATTAAACAAGCCAAACGGGCCGGTTTACTTCACGATATCGGTAAGGCCGTCGATCATGAAGTGGAAGGATCCCATGCCGCTATTGGAGCGGACTTGGCTAAGAGATATGGAGAGTCCAACCGTGTCATTCATGCCATTGCCTCCCATCACGAAGACATTCCTCTTGAATCGATCTTAGATGTCCTGGTTCAGGCGGCAGATACCCTTTCCGGAGCCCGGCCCGGGGCCAGGAAAGAAATGCTGGAAACCTATGTCAAACGCCTTGAAGACCTGGAAAAGATTGCCCAGTCTTTTGAAGGGATTGGGAAAACCTATGCCCTTCAGGCTGGACGGGAAATTCGGATTATGGTGGAAAGTGAAAAAGTTACCGATAATGATATTTATGTTTTATCCCGGGACATTGCCAAGAAAATAGAAGAGTGCTTAACCTACCCCGGTCAAATCAAGGTCACGGTTATCAGAGAAATTCGGGCCGTGGAATACGCAAAATAACGTTGTTTCGTGTTACGAGTTGCGGGTTCTTGAGGAAGGAAAGATTGTGACCCCTAACCCGAAACCCGCAACTCGCAACAAGAAGGTCAACTAAAACAGTGTCTGTTAACATCCTATTTATCGGCGATATCATCGGCAAACCGGGACGCCGGATTGTTAAAGAACTGCTGCCCGGATTAGTGGATCGTTTTAAGATCGACCTAGTGGTGGCCAACGGAGAGAACGCTTCCGGGGGTATTGGCATTTCCATGAAAGGGGCCGATGAACTGTTATCCAACGGCATCCAAGTCCTCACATCAGGAAATCATATCTGGAAGAAAAAGGAGATATTGAACTATATTCAAGAAAACCCGGATTTGATCCGGCCGGCCAATTATCCGCCCGAAGCACCCGGTAATGGATCTGTTATCAAAGAGACGAAGTCCGGTCACCAGATCGGTATTCTTAATTTGTTGGGGCGGACCTTTATGGAAGCCGTAGACTGCCCTTTTAAGAAAGCCTTGGCGGAAAGGGGGCGTTTGATTAAACAGACCCCGATCATACTGGTGGATTTTCATGCCGAAGCGACTTCAGAGAAGGTCGCTCTGGGTTGGTTTTTGGACGGCAAGGTCAGTGCGGTTGTGGGAACGCATACTCACATTCAAACCTCCGATGAGAGGATATTGCCCCAGGGTACGGCTTATATGACTGATGTGGGGATGACCGGTCCGACGGATTCGGTGATCGGTGTAAAAAAGGAACTGGCTATTGACCGATTTCTCACTCAGATGCATCACAAATTCGAAGTGGCCAGCAAAGCCCTGGTCCTGGAAGGGGCGGTTATTTCCATTGATCCTGGAACCGGGAGGGCGACGGGAATAACCAGGATTCGGGAACATAGCTCGGAGTAATTATTTCGGAGTTGAGAGCTTTAAATTCAGAGTTCGGAGTAATGAGTTAAGAGATCAGAGGGCCTTTTCTCCGAACAAAAAACTCCGAACTCTGAACTCTAAACTATCATGGTGTCGAGATAACTTTTGAAAAATTTTTATCACACATTACTGGAACGCGGTTTCATTGAACAAGCTACCGATCCCGATGAGATGGAGGCCCTTTTTGAGCATAAGACCATCTCGGCCTATATCGGTTTTGATCCTACGGCTATAAGCTTGCATGTTGGGAGTTTGATCCCCATCATGGCCCTGGCCCATCTGCAACAGCATGGTCATTGCCCGATCGCCCTGGTAGGCGGTGGTACAGCCTTGATCGGAGATCCGAGCGGCAAAAAAGAGATGCGCCCTGTACTGAGCTACGAAGAGATCCAACACAATGCCGAAGGGTTGAAGAAGCAATTGGCCCGTTATATGACTTTGGACGGCCTCAAAGGGAAACTGTTCAATAACATGGACTGGCTGGCCCCATTAAATTACATCGAGTTTTTGCGGGATATCGGCCGCCATTTCAGCGTCAATCGGATGTTGGCTGCCGAGTCGGTCAAACAGCGTCTGGAAATCGGATTATCTTTTATCGAATTTAACTACCAATTGCTCCAAGCCTACGATTTTTTGCACCTCTATTCCCATCATGATTGTCTGCTCCAGATGGGGGGAGCGGATCAATGGGGCAATATTGTGGCCGGGACTGACCTGATTCGTAGGATAAAAGGCGGCAAGGCCTATGGTTTGACCTTCTCCTTAATCGTTACCAGTTCGGGCGAGAAGATGGGTAAGACGGCCAAGGGAGCGGTCTGGCTTGATCCTGATCGGACCAGTCCCTACGAATATTACCAATTTTGGATCAATACTGAAGATCAGGATGTCGGCCGGTTTTTGGCCTTGTTTACCTTTTTACCGATGAATCAAATTCAGGCCCTTTCTCAGAAACAGGGCGCGGATTTAAGGGAAGTCAAAGAGATTCTAGCTTTGGAGGCCACAGCGATCACCCACGGCAGAGAAGAAGCCGAAAAGGCTCGGGAGACCTCCCGTGGCCTATTTTACGGCCAGGGTTTGGAAATGGACCTGGTCCCGACTTCTTTTATCGCCAGAGAAAAATTGGATCAGGGGCTTGAGGCTTATTTACTACTGGTGGAGGCAGGTGTCTGTCAAACCAGAGGCGAAGCCAGACGGCTGATCGGTCAAGGGGGAGTGGCTCTAAATGATCAACGAATACCCTCTTTTGATCTGAAAATTTATGCCCACCAATTGAAAGATAATACCCTTCTGCTGAAAATCGGGAAGAAAAGGTTTCATAAAATCATATCCTCATGATTTTTTTTCTTGACATATAAGAATATATAAGTAATATAACTTTTTTGTTTTCAAGGGGAAATACCCTTGACAAAGCAAGAAAAATCAATTATATTTCTATATATA
>JBEKPQ010000142.1:7500-9026 GCA_049520575.1 Thermodesulfobacteriota bacterium
GCAATTGCGATTCCCAAAGTAGCGGCGAGCGAAATGGGAAGAGCCTAAACCGAATATATGTCAAGCCTGCCGGCGTTGTATGTTCGGGGTTGTGGGGCCTTATCGGATGGGTCGGCAGACTCATCGAGAAGTCAAAAATTTAATTCGTAGGTGAAGGGTCTGGAAAGGCCCACCACAGAAGGTGACAGTCCTGTAAGCGAAACGAATTAAACTTCTTGGGTAGGGTTCCCGAGTACCACGGGACACGAGGAATCCTGTGGGAAACTGGGAGGACCATCTTCCAAGGCTAAATACTAATCGACGACCGATAGTGAACCAGTACCGTGAGGGAAAGGTGAAAAGTACCGGGGGACCGGAGTGAAATAGTACCTGAAACCGTTTGCCTACAAGCTGTGGAAGGACTATGTCACGCTTCGGCGTGACAGTCTAACTGCGTGCCTTTTGCATAATGAGTCAGCGAGTTACTTTACGCAGCAAGGTTAAGCCGTCATAGGCGGAGCCGTAGCGAAAGCGAGTCTTAATATGGCGTATTAGTTGCGTGGAGTAGACCCGAAGCCAGGTGATCTATCCATGGCCAGGGTGAAGTTTCGGTAACACGAAATGGAGGCCCGAACCCACTAACGTTGAAAAGTTAGGGGATGAGCTGTGGATAGGAGTGAAAGGCTAATCAAACCTGGAAATAGCTGGTTCTCCCCGAAATATATTTAGGTATAGCCTTGCAGATTACGCAACGGGGGTAGAGCACTGGATGGGCTAGGGGTCCTACCAGATTACCAAACCTAACCAAACTCCGAATACCGTTGACGCTTACTGCAGGAGTCAGTCTACGGGTGATAAGATCCGTGGTCGAAAGGGAAACAACCCAGATCGCCAGCTAAGGTCCCTAAATATGTGCTAAGTGTGGAAGGATGTGGAAACGCCGAGACAACCAGGAGGTTGGCTTAGAAGCAGCCATCCTTTAAAGAAAGCGTAATAGCTCACTGGTCAAGTGACTCTGCGCCGAAAATTCAACGGGGCTAAGCACATTACCGAAGCTGCGGGATGCGTCCGCTTCACAAAATTTGCGACCAAATTTGATTTGAGAATTTGTGAGACCGCTTTAAGCGGTCGAACAAAATTCCCCCCCGAAGTACTTGAATCGAAAAAGCGAAAAACTTCAGGTTAAGCAAAGAGTGGGAATAAGGTTGTGAGACAGCTTAAGGCGGTCGAGCAAAATTCCCTTCAGAAAGCACCATCTTTCCTTGTGCTGAGGGAGGGGGATGAAAAAGTCGCAGATTTTGTGAAGCGGATGGATCGGTAGGGGAGCATTGTAGCAACCTGTGAAGGTATACCGTGAGGAATACTGGAGGAACTACAAGAGCGTATGCTGACATGAGTAACGATAATGCTGGCGAGAAACCAGCACGCCGTAAGCCTAAGGTTTCCTGAGTAAAGTTAATCTTCTCAGGGTTAGTCGATCCCTAAGCCGAGGCCAATTGGCGTAGGTGATGGAAAACAGGTTAATATTCCTGTACCACCTTATGAGC
>JBEKPQ010000143.1:0-8998 GCA_049520575.1 Thermodesulfobacteriota bacterium
GCAGCGAAACCCCGGGCTGCTTGCAGCGAAAACCCGGGCTGCTTGCAGCGAAACCCCGGGCTGCTTGCAGCGAAACCCCGGGCTGCTTGCAGCGAAACCCCGGGCTGCTTGCAGCGAAAACCCGGGCTGCTTGCAGCGAAAACCCGGGCTGCTTGCAGCGAAACCCCGGGCTGCTTGCAGCGAAACCCCGGGCTGCTTGCAGCGAAAACCCGGGCTGCTTGCAGCGAAACCCCGGGCTGCTTGCAGCGAAACCCCGGGCTGCTTGCAGCGAAACCCCGGGCTGCTTGCAGCGAAACCCCGATCTATCGAATCAAGTTTGTAACGTTAACGGTTCATCGAGCCGTGATAGTTACAAACAACGGCATTTATGCCGTTACATACCTCGTAGCTTGTTGCGAGGTGGTTGATTAAAAAACCTAATTGTCTAAGTCTTGAAATAATTGAACGTGTTGAAAGTTTTTAGCCTGATTAATTGGGGTAACATGCTGGATGCCGTGAAGGAGACCGAAAATGAACACCCTCCGATTGGATTTACCGCTTGATCAAATTAAAAAGGCTCTGCGCCAACTGCCGCCACAGGAGAAAATAGCCCTATGGCGCCTTTTAGATAAAGATCTCGACCGTCCTGCCATTGCCCTAAGATTCGCATCTTCAATCAATTCTATTCGCAAAACCTATATTCATGTCAGCGAAGAAGAAGTGATGAAAGACGCAATCAAAGCTACGCACCAGGTACGCAGGACGAGTCATGCGAAAAGTCGTTCTTGATACCAATGTTTTGATCAGCGGGATCATTGCCTCGGGATATTCTGCAGCCATTTTGGATGCCGCCCAGCGTCAAAACTAGGGACAGCGTCCGTTTTTACAAAAGAGGCCAGCCAGAATAAAATAGTTTGTCTTGCCCTTTACCCGGCTTTTTTCTTTTCTTCCTCTACCAGTATCCTGCGCAGGACCTTGCCTATCATGGTTTTGGGCAGTTCGTCACGGAACTCCACGAACTTGGGGACTTTGTAGGCCACGAGTTTCTGGCGGCACCAGGCCTGTATTTCCTCGGCAGTGGCTGATTTACCGGCTTTAAGCACAACCCAGGCCTTGACGGATTCGCCCTGTCTGGCATCGGGAATACCGGCCACGCTTGCCTCGGCCACGGCCGGGTGGGCACTGATGACCTCTTCCACCTCACGCGGCCAAACCTGGAAGCCGCTGGGTTTGATCAGGTCCTTTTTACGCGAGGTGATGAAGACGTAGCCGTCCTCATCCATATAGCCCACATCGCCCGTGTACAGCCAGTTGTCGCGCAGCATCTCTTTGGTCTCTTCCGGTTTCTGCCAGTAGCCCATCATCAGATTAGGCGCCCGGAAAATGATCTCGCCCTCCTGGCCCGGCGGCAGCTCCCCTTCACCGGTGTTGATATCGCCGATTCGCACTGCCACGTCGGGCAAAGGCAGGCCTACTGAGCCTTCCTTGTATTTGCCCATATAAGGACCTACACAAGCGGCCATGGTGGTCTCCGTCAGGGCATAGCCTTCCAGAATGCGCCCGCCCGTCAGGGCCTCAAAGCGCTTCTTGGTCTCGGCCAGCAGCGGAGCGGCTCCCGAACAACAGGTCTTCATAGACTTGAAATCGACCTTGCCCGCCTTAACCTTGGGATGCTCCATCAGGGTAATGAAGAGCGCCGGCACAGCCACGAAGAAGGCCGGCTTGGTGTACTGGATGGTTCCGATCACATCATCGCGGTCGCGGGGGTTGGGCACCAACGCCAGCGGCATATAGGTGACGATCGCGGTGCACATAACGGCGAAGGTTCCAAATGAATGAAAAAGCGGGAGCACAGCGATCACCACGTCTTTATAGGACTCGACATTTTTTTTAACCCAGGCCTGGAATTGCAGGCCGGTGGCGACCTGGGAGAAATGCGAGCCGACCACGCCCTTAGGCAGACCGGTAGTGCCTCCGCTGAACAGGATCAGTGCCGGGTCTTCCGGCTTCACGACCACATTTGGCCGCTTGGCGCCGGCCTGCTTTCTCATCAAATCCTGCAGCCACAAGTCCTCCTTTTCAATGACAACGTGATGGCCTTCTTTCTTTTCCTTCAACAGGGTGAAGAGTACCTTTAACACAGGCGGCAGGTATTCCTTGATGTTGGTGGCGATGATGTTTTTCATTGCTGTCTTGCCCTGCAGTTTCTTGATCCCCTGGTAGAACGGCGTCAGCACCACTGCCGTTTCGGCGCCGCAGTCCTTCAAGGCGTGTTCCATCTCCGCCTCGGTATAGACGGGGTTCAGGTGAACCAGGATGGCGCCGACTTTCCAGGAACCCCAGCGGCAGATGATAGCCTGCGGACAATTGGGCATAACCAGGGCCACACGGTCGCCTTTTTTCACACCCAGCGCAACCAGTGCCGCGGCAAACTCGTCACTCAGCTTATTAACCTCTGCATAGGACATATGCTGTTTTTTAAAGATAAGCATATCGGCCTTGGGATTTTCCTTGACCGCCTTATCCACATAATCAACTAGTGTCATTTCTGGATAAGGTTCCAGGGAGTGCGGAACTCCTTCATCATAGCTTTTCAGCCACCTTTTTTCATCAGCCATTGTAATTCTCCTTTTTACCCTCCATTTTTTATGGAATGCATTGAGGTTTCAATCCCCTGGTTTGGTTCGTTCCTCCGTTCAATAAAAGTTGCCTCACCGCACGTAATTTAACCAGTACACCTACAACTATTCGACGGTAGCACATGTTTGAATTAGCGATTACAGATTGTAAGTTAGCATATAACAGTGTGGAGCCGGTATTGGTCAGTTCTTTTCTTTATAAAGCCTTGGGCCGCACGACCTCTGCAGACTTTTCCCGGCGAACGATTACCCAACCCGTCAAAAAGATCAGCCCAGCCACACACATATAAGCGAAGATGTCCCCGATCTGGCTGTAAACCGTCCTTACGCCGCGTATCGGAATAGAGGTCAGCATGATACCACTCTTGTTGGTAAAGTAATCCTGGCTGCCGAGTACACGCCCCTCGTAATCGGTGATCAGCGAGATGCCTTTCCCGGTAGGGCGTACCAAGGAGAAACCGTTTTCAATTGCACGGTAGACAAACATTACAGAGGCCGATAGGGCAAAGGGGGCAACATCGTTGGATGGTGCGAATAGGATGTCTGCACCGTTCTTCCCAGCCTGTCGGACCCGTGCTGGATAGTACGTTTCCCAGCAAATGGAGGCGCTCATGCGGCCATAAGGAGTATCCACATAGGGCAATGGGCTTTTGCCCGCAATGGTGACAAAGGCTTCGTCGTAAGGCACAGGATATTTCTTATCGTATGTCCAGAGTGATTGGCCCTTGTTGTCGATCAGTATTGATCGGTCGAGAAGATAAGGCAGCCTGTCAGTGCGAGTGAATACGCCAAGTGAAACTTGCACGTAAGCATTGTATTGCCGCGCCAGAGCCGCCGCGCGCTCTACCGTGCCTCGCTCGTCTTCTGCTAGGACCCATGCTGCTTCCTCCTGCCAACTGG
Source organism: Thermodesulfobacteriota bacterium (assembly GCA_049520575.1). Lineage (GTDB taxonomy): Bacteria > Desulfobacterota > RBG-13-43-22 > RBG-13-43-22 > RBG-13-43-22 > RBG-13-43-22. Next base: position 3,519 of record JBEKPQ010000143.1, read on the forward strand.
CGATTTTCGCGCCCCCCTTCAGCGCCGTTTCTGTCCGCGCCAGCATCTCCTTTACCGTAGCTTCAAATCTCGGACGGACTGCGGCACGTTCTGCGTCGGTAGATCGGTTGAATGTCATCCAATTGATCTTGTCGATAGCTGCCTGCGAGATCGTACCATCTGCGGTGATAGTCGCCACTTGGACTGTCTGAGAGGACGGCGGGGTGAAGGTCAACCTGATACTGCCGAAAAGCTGCGTCGCCACCAGGACCGCAAGAAAAAGTCCTACTATGCCGCTTACGGGTCGCCAGTCGAAATCATGTTCCCAGAGTGCATTAGCTGCTGAAGCGAACCACATGATAAGGAAGGTCACTCCCCACATACCGGTGATCGAGACTATTTGTATCAAGGCTAGGTTATCGAATTGGGAATATGCGGGCGAAGCCGTACCGCTTACCTTGAGCAGGGACAGTATCCAATCTACCGTGGTGAATGCCAGAGGGAAGATGAGCAGCCGCGGCCGTTCCCCCAGTCGCTTGTGGAGTGCACGATCGGCCGCGTAGGGAAGCGTCCACACCAGTGCCTTGAATATTATGTTTCCGATGAAGCCAAGAAGGTTGAACGGGAGACCGCGTCCGGCAATTAAATTGCCTACAAAGTAGGCAACGAAGATTAACGGCAGGGCTACGAATGTCCGCCGCGAGGTTCGCGAGAAGCGAAGCAGGAATACCGGAGCAAACCACGCCGCCAGGGGGATCACTGTTTGCCAGGTCACAAACGGTACTAACAGAACCCCGATCAGTAGCCACAACCAACTCAGACGCTCGGTTTGAATTTTGTTTTGCTCCATTTCGTCCTCCTTTTAGGTTATGTCCAGAATCAAAATTAATTTCTAATAACTACCTTAGCCAACAAAACCCCCATCTCTCTATTTAAGAAATGGGGTCTATTGTTGTTCCATTGACGCTCCCTGTCTAAAGGTTGCTTACAAGAAAGCCTGGTTAAATTACTAAGAAATAATTACCCTTTTATAAAAGGGGACGTTACTTTATTAAGTTATGTTTTCCGCTCCCACCTTCTAAATGCCATAGCCGTCACCGTTTTTCCAACCTATGCCTGTCGAGCGATTTTGGCCTGAAGAATCACCAATTCCCGATATAAGTAAAAACAGATTTTTCCCGGAGGTCCAACACAACCTTTTGGCGGCTTCCCGATTCATAAGGTTTTCTATAAATGATAGTGAAGCAATTGATGAGAAAGTGGTTTTACCCTCTGCCATCCATTGGATGCGTGCTCCGCCTGCCACAAATCGTAATTCTTTTGTAAATTAAGCCAAAAATTAGGAGTAGTATCAAAAGCCCGGGATAAACGGAGGGCCATATCTGGTGTAATGGCCCCTCTTTCGTTTATAATTTTTGATAATGTCTTTCTTGAAATGTCGAGAATCGATGCCAATTCGCTAATCGTTATGGATAAATATTGTAAATAATCTTCTCTAATAATCTTCCCCGGGTGAGTTGGTTGCCTTTCCATTTTTCTCATACCCTTACCTCTCAATGATAATCGTTGTAATCAACAACATAGAAATCGCCGTCAATAAACTCGAAAAAAAGTCTCCAATTTCCGGAAACCTTCAAAGCATATTGGCCTTTTTTATCTCCAGTCAGCTTATGTAGGTTAGCACCTGGATAATTCACATCCTTTAATTCATTGGCGGCATTTAATCTATCAAGAATTCTCTCCAATCGATCGGCGTGTTCAGGTCTTATGCCTTTTTTCTTCCCCGTATAAAAGAAGTCTTCAAGACCTTTATGTTTGAAGGACTTGATCATACTGTATCAGTGTAACCGAACGGGTTACATTTGTCAAGAAAGAAAATGATTTCATTTTATATTAACCATAAAGATCATCTCCAAAAGAGTTGGGTATGAACGGGGGATGATCCAAGGATTCAAGAGGTTAAAAATTCGAGGATTCCAAGGAAAATCCAGAAACTTTAAAAAGTTAAATCCTTTTTGAAGATTATCGATTCAAGCCTTGCGTCTTTTTAAAGGGAACGATTGAGGACCTCAGGCGGCAATCTCCCTTAGGCCAACAACACCTGATCCATCCAACCGAGCTTGATAATCTCGATGCGGTTCAAATCGCTTAGGCCGAGGTGATATTTCTTGTCGGCCACCGCGATGTGTATCGGCTGGACATCCAGTTCGCGATCTTCACCGAAAAAGGAGATCCTCTTCAAACGGAGGAGCTCTGCCCCAACGGCAGAAACGGAAACAGGATCGGTGCCTACGATCAACCCTTGGTAAGGCCAGAGGTAGCGTCGGTCGAAGGTATTGGAGCCCCTGCCATAGAACTGCGGGGTAAGGGCCACGAGTATGTTCAAGCGGGTCTTATCTTTGACCAATGGCAAGGTCCAGATTTTACCCAGATCGGAACAAGCATCCCCGTGATAGGCCGACGGTGTGGGGACGAACATAATGTAATTTTTAAGACACGTTCCGACGCCGGCCCAGTGGTGAGCCCTCACTGGGCGCACGTTTATGAGGGCGGTCGATTTCTGGAATACCGGATTGTTGAGCACACCTCGGTCATCTATAGACAGAGAACTTTCAGGAATGCCGATATTGAGGAGCCTGCTCCGAATGGCTTGCTCCATCTCTTCCGGCGTGGGCAGGTATCGCCATGAATTGCTCTTGACGCCGACGATATCCGACTTCTTGAACAGCCTCTGCCAAGCCTTCAAGGGATCTTTTTCATTAAGGAGCGTTTGGACGGCCTCATCGAGCATGGACTGCAGAATATTCGCGTCTATCTTGCCGTCAGTGCCCAACACCTTTTGGTGCCTGGTGAGGACAACCCTTGCTCTATCCTCGGCCTTGGCCTCCAATGGGATTGACGCACCGAGACCCATGGCCATGATCAAACCGGTGGTCCCCTTCAAAAAATCCCGACGTGTCACGGTGATTCGCTGTTTCATGAATCTTCCTCCTTTAATTTGGCAACAGTAGATTGTACAAGGTCTTCGGCATCGGATTGAAGCGCTGTCCCGAAAACGACAACGACAAAGTTCCGGTAATGTTCTATTTTGGTCCAGGTGTGGTCTTCTGTCCGGACAAAACTATTCTGCCCGGAATCAGGCATATAAGCAGATTTGAAACTTACCAAGGCCGAAAGTGCTCTGGCCTCTGACGGATAACGAACGATGAGCACACGGATCTTTTTATTACCCTGGGGATAACGGGCGAGAACGGCTTGAACATCGCTGCAGAGTTTGAGTATATTGTCATGAGAAAGGAAGAAACAGCGGTTTAAAAGAATGTGGCTGTGGATGAAACAAAGCTTATCACAGGAGGGGAGTGAAGGAAGGTCAGGTAAGTAGCGGAGTATCCGTGGAGGCTGGCCGGTCTCTTTGATCGAGGCTGCCAGCTCGCGTCCAAAGCTGAGAACCGCTGCCTCTATTTCCTTGCCTTCTCCTTCGCCAAGGACGGACACAAAGTATCTCCCTTTCCAAAATCTCAGGAGACTGCCTCCGAACTCCGATCCCTGACCGATAGCGACCTCCGGATCCTGGCGCTCCAAGGAAAAGACCCCGAAGGCATCCTCAGACGATTCCATTTGGTAAACCTCGGCCACGATATCCGGCCGGCCGGTCTTTACGTAGCGGTGAACAAATGCCTGTTGAAAGTTGTAGGCGAGGTAGACTTCCGCCGCACCATCGATATGATTGAACAGGGTCTTTCGGTTAAAAGTCTTGTCTTCTTTGTCCCATGTCCAGCCGCCTATCTCGGACGGCCAAGCTAAAAGATCAGACATTCTTTCCTCTTTATTGCAAAATCCCCTAGGGGGGGCTAAAAGATTTAAGATGGAGCAGAGAAAGAAAAGAATAAGCGTAGACCTTAGGCTTCTTCCTGCACGGGTTTCCTTCTCTTCGCAGCCCTTCTCTTGCAGCACTGTATTCATAATCTGATAAACCTAATCAAACCTATTTAAAATTTTGGGATGGTCATAAGGGGTCTTGTATAAAATATTAGAAATAAATTCTCAGATGATCTAATGTAAGAATCCAACAACTTTATTGGAGTTTATATGTAATTATAAAAAGGAATGAATTATGGGTCAAGAAGAAAAAAAAACAAGGGACAGCGCCTGGTTTTACAAAAGGGGCAACTAATTCACATTATTATTTCCCATTCTATTATGATTGAAAAGTTGATCCTCTCCTTAACTCCTGATTCCTTACTAAGTTAGACAATGGACGAAATAATCTTCTTGAATTAATAACGGCATCCTTTACAATAAGATACCTGGACATCATTAGAACTATTTTTTACCTGCCGGTCAAAAACATCTAGAGGCAATTCGGCTTTTTATGGAGGATGAGGCCCATTCTATTGACAATCGGACAAAATGGCCTGATCTATGTATTAACAAGATGTGGGATAACTCATTGTTACAGGTTGCTCAAAAAGGTCCTGCCGGCCTCCTTGGAGGCCTCTTGTATGGGTCGGCATACGGCATCCGAATGGATGCCTTCTTTTAGTTCGACAAAGTCGAACGACCGACCGGCAACAAGGCGTCCGAAATTCCGAGGAATGAGGCGTACATAGAAGTACGTCGCAATGACGAGGGATGAGGACAACGCAGTAAATGGGCCTTTTTCAACAACCTGTAAATCAATCAGGGTTGAAAGGAGCAAACGGATGAAGAAAAAAAAATTGGATTATTTTGAAGCCCTGTACAACGTAGCCAAGGTTATTAACGCTACCCTGGAACTCCCCCAGGTTTTATCGGAAATTGTCCGTTGTATAACAGAAACGATGGGGGTCAAGGCCAGTTCCTTGCGTCTCTTGGACCCTCGAAAGAAGAAGCTGCTCATGGCCGCCACCCATGGTTTAACGGCCGGATATATTAGGAAAGGGCCGGTCCTGGTGGAAAAAAGCGGCTTGGATCGCAAGGCCCTCAAAGGGAAATCCATCTGGATTAAGGATGCTCAGACCGATAAAAACTTCCAATATGGGGGGCGGGCCAAAGAGGAAGGGATCAGATCCGTATTGGTGGTTCCCCTGGGGATCGGGAAAAAAGTCATCGGGGTCATGAGGGTCTATACGGAAAAGGTCCATGAATTTAGCGACAAGGATATTCAATTCCTGGAGGCCGTGGCCAGCTTGAGCACCTTAGCTATTGAAAATGCCCGACTCCATCAACATCTTAGAACCGAGTGCGACCTGCTTTCGGCCTACAAATACCGTCTGGACGACAATTAGAAAGGAGAAAGCCGATGATACGTCTTGGGATAAATGGTTTTGGTCGAATTGGACGACAAGTGTTGAAGGCCGTACTGGAAAAATATCCGAAAACCTTGCAGGTTGTGGCGATTAATGATCTTTTTGATGCGGAAACCAACGCCCATCTTTTAAAATACGACACCAACTACGGGAGATTTTCAGCCGATGTTGTCGTTGAAAAGGACCTTTTTTATATCAATAAAAATCCGGTTA
>JBEKPQ010000144.1:0-8963 GCA_049520575.1 Thermodesulfobacteriota bacterium
ATGATAAAGGCGGGAATCGTGGCCATGCCGACGCCGAATCTCGTCACCGGCCACGATATCGAGTACCGAATAAATAGCGCCGAGGCCGTGATGGCCATAACCAACAAAGAGGGCGCTGAAAAGGTCGATGCCGTCAGAACGAAACTTCCCAGCTTGAAATGCAGCCTGATCGTTGGTGCGACCAAAGCAGGCTGGAAGTCCTTTAACAAATCGATGGCCAAGGCGTCCCGGGTCTTTAACCAGGACGACTTCGGCGTCAAAACAAAAAGCTCCGATCCGATGCTTATCTTCTTTACCTCCGGGACGACGGGCAACCCGAAGATGGTGCGACACAACCAAAGCTATGCCATCGCTCATATCGTAACGGCTCGGTATATTCAGGATCTGCTTCCGACCGATATTATCTGGGTGCACGCTGACACGGGCTGGGCAAAGACCGCCTATGGAAAGCTCTTTGGCCAGTGGATCGTGGGCGCCTCGGTTCTGCAGTGGCAAATGGGCAGTAAATTCGACCCCAAGTATTTGCCGGAGATCATCGAACGGTACAGCGTGACGGTTTTCTGCGCGCCGCCAACCGCCTACCGGGTTCTCATCGGACAAGTCGATTTGCGAAAATACGATTGGAGCGAACTCAGACATTCGCTTTCGGCCGGGGAGCCGCTTAATCCCGAGGTTATCAAAGCCTGGAAGGATTACACCGGCCGGCAAATCTACGACTACTACGGACAGACAGAGACGATTCCCTTGGTCGCCAACTTCCCCTGCCTTCCGATTAAAGCGGGAAGCATGGGAAAGCCCACTCCGGGGTCTGTTGTGGATATCGTCGACGACACCGGCGCTATCCTGCCGCCGAATGAAGAAGGACATATCGCGGTTAAAGTGAAACCGGTTCATCCCCCGACAGTCTTTGGAGGATATTGGAAGGATACATCCAATTCCTCGTTTATAAATGACTACTACTTCACGGGTGATAGAGCCTATAGAGACGATGAGGGATACTTTTGGTTCGTCGGTCGAGCAGATGATCTCATTAAATCGAGCGGATACCGCATCGGGCCGTTTGAAGTTGAGAGTGCGCTACAGGAACACCCGGCGGTGATGGAAAGCGCGGTTATCGGCGTTCCGGATGATCTCAAGGGCCAAATCGTAAAAGCCTTTATCATCCTTCGTCCCGGATACCAGGGTAGCGCCGAACTGGTGAAGGAGATACAGGATCACGTGAAAAGGGTTACAGCGCCCTATAAATACCCACGCGAAATCGAGTTTGTTCCCGATCTTCCGAAAACCATCAGCGGAAAAATTCGGCGAATTGAGCTCAGGAAGATGGAGCGAGAAAAAGCGGTAAAGCCTTAAATTATTTTTTCCCTCCCTTCATTTGTATCAGGACTTGTTCCAGATCCTTGAGGGCCTGGCCGTAGGCCGTCCAGTTTTCCTGTTTTAAGGCATTCCGGGCTTTTTGATAATGCTGCCAGGCCATCTCTCCCAAAGATTGAACAGGTTGTGATTTGTCCGTCGATACAAGCGGTGCGGCCGTTTCTTCCCGGGTCTTTTTGACATCCTGTCCAAAAATACGACCCAGGGATTTGTCCAGGGTCTCTTCCATGGCAATCTGGTTTTCATAGGACACAATGACCCTTTTGAGTTCCGGAATCTGCCCGCTCTCCGCCTTGATATATAAAGGTTGAACATAAATCAGGGACCCTTCGATAGGGATGACCAAAAGGGTTCCAAGAGTTACCTTTGAACCTCGCTGGTCCCACAGGGAAAGCTGGCGGGAAATTTCCGGATCCTGATTGATCCGGGATTCAATCTGCTTGGGACCGTAAACCAGCCGCTGTTTGGGGAAACGGTAGACAATAAATTTCCCAAAATTCGGAAAATCGCATCTGCTGGCCATCCAAGCGGCCAGGTTGTCTTTTTTCAGGGGCGTAAAAGGGATCATTAAAATAAATTCTTCTTTCTTTTCGCCGGGAAGCCGCATGATGGTGTAGTAAGACTCCATGTCCTTATTGGCCGATTGTAAATTTCCCGGTATTTCCCAGGTATCCTCCCGGTTATAGAAGGTCTGAGGATTCGTCATGTGATAAGTGGCATAGATGCGCGCCTGGATATCAAACAAAAAATGAGGATAACGCAAATGGGTTTTCAGATCCGGATCCATGGCGGCCAGCGGTTTAAGAAGATCGGGAAAAATACGGCTGTAAGCCTGGGCCAAAGGATCTTTTTCATCCTTGATGTATAGTTGGACTGAACCCTCATAGGCATCGACTACGGCCACCACGGAATTGCGGATATAATTACCCATTTTTCTGACCGGTCGGGAATAGGGGTAATTATTGGACAGGGCATAGGCATCCAGTATCCAATACAGCCGGCCGCCTGATACCACCAGATACGGATCCTCATCCACCTGGAGAAAGGGGATCAGTTTTTGAACCCGGGTCCGGATGGAACGATCAAACAGAATGCGGCTTTGGGCGTTAATATCCGAAGAAAGTAAAATTTTCAGGGCGCCGAAGCGGGCAGACCATAAAGCTTTTCTTAGGAATCCTCCGACAGGAATACCGCCCTTACCCTGATAACTTTCAAAGACATTTTGTTCACCCGATGGATAATTGAATTCTTTTTGCCGGGTATTGACAACGATATAGTCGTTTTCAATTTCTCCAAAATAGATCTCCGGCTGAGTCACCTTCAGATTGCTTTTGGAAACCGGAGGAATATCCTGGATAAGCAGGTCAGGAAGCCCCTCAGGGGTTACCTGGTTAACTACTCCGAGGGTCAGACCGTATCCGTGGGTGTAAATAAGGTGCTCATTGATCCAACCTTTGCTGGGCAGATCGGCATAGGAGAGTTCCCGCGGAGAGAGCATGACCTGGCGATATTCATTATTGATAAAGTAACGGTCATTGTCCACGGTCTGGAATTTATAGTAAGTCCTGATCTCTTGAATTTGGCTGAAGGTTTCCAATAAGGGACGGTGGTCCCAAAGGCGGATATTTTTTACGGTCAGGCTGTTGGCATTGATATTGGCAGTAGTAAGGGCGGTCTCAGCCGGTAATTGACGTTCTTCTACCTGATTAAGGCCATAGCCCTGCAGAGTACCCTGGATGTAACGGGAAAGGTAGGGGGTTTCCATTTGGATCTCATTAGGAGTTACAATAAAGCGTTGTACAAATCCCGGAATGATGTATATCCCAATAATATAGGCTGCGATAAAAAAAGCCAGAATGCCATAAATCCAGCGTCCTCCCGGTTTGAAGGCCTGAAATATTAAAAGCAAACCGGTTAAAAGGGAAATCGCCATCATGATGCCCAGAATCGGTTTAAGATAATTTTGATCTACATAACCGGGTCCATAGACCACCCCACGTCCGGAAAAAAGCAGATCATATCGGGAAAGGAAAAAATAATAGGTCAGAAAAATAAATAAGATCCCAAAAAAGGCAAAAAGGTAGTTTTTCACCCAAGGTTTAAGGGTCACCCCGCGGGGATTAACTTGAAATTGAAAGCGGAAAACAGCGATGACTACAGCCGATAGGAGAGACACAAACCACAGTCCACCGAACCAACTGCTCAGATAATGTAGAAAAGGAAGTTGAAAAAGATAAAAAGAAATATCTTTATTGAAAACAGGGTCTGATTGTCCGATAGGCCGGGTATTGAGGAAGAGTTGGCAAGACTCCCATTGGCCGGCGGCCCCCAGACCCACAAAAATTCCAACCAAGATGGCTGCCGGAAGTAAGAAGACTTGCAGACGTCCTTCCAGCCAGAGCGGAAGGTTGATGGGGATGGCTTCCGTATTCATAGGAAAAGGGGTATGGGCCAAACGGAAAACCAGTCGCCCGTTTAAATAAAACAGGAGAGCGGAAAGAATTCCGAAGACGCCCCCTAAGATTAATTTATAATTGATGAGTCGCAGGAAGACCGAGGTGTATCCCAGGGATTGAAACCAAAGCCATTCGGTGTAGAATCCCAGGAGTCCGGACCCGACAATGAAAAGAACCAAAAGGAACAACACCAAGGTAACGATTGGGCGTTTTTTTATGGCCATCTTTCTCCTCCGTACTTTTAGGTCACCCGCATAGGGCATTTCAGCCGCAGCGGATTCGGTGAGAAGCAATAAACAAAAACGACAGGATATTTAATATATTGTTTTCTTTATTTTATAATATTAGAGAACTATATTTATGTCAACATAATAGCATCCTCGGCATGAGATTCGAAGGCCGACATTCAGCGGTTCTCTTCCTGACCTACATGGAAACTGGGATTATTTCCCTGATGCATGCCCAAGGAATTTTATTCATTTACCTTTATTACATACCCATGGGGATCGGTTTCGGAGGCAGGATTGTCCTGATGGCCAATCTCTTTGGTGCTTACTTCAGGCGGACCCATACTGGTGGTAACGCTGATCAGCGCCGGAAGTCCGAGCCTGGCCGGATTAATCTATGATGCCACAGGAAGTTATCAAATACCCTGGTTCATCGCCCTTGCCGTTCTGTTGGCAGGAATTCTCATTGCCCTGATGACCCGTCCGCCTCAAAGGGAATTAGGCTCAAGTTAAGTTGGATTATTTTCGCTGAACTTCTTGAAGAGATATCGCCCAGTAGATCCAAACCGGTCCCATTACAATGAGTGATAAAAATATGGGCCCAACGTTGCCGAGGTAAATAACACAGCCGGTAATACAAAATATGGTCGGGAAAATGGTAACCACAACAAAAGCCTTATCTAAAAAATAATCAGTTTTGATCCGAGTAGGCGAGAATGCTTTCTCGGTTATCAGATATAAAAAGAAGATGACGAAACTCACCAGGAACCAGCCTGCAAAATTAGCCCAGGGGATTCCGAAATATCCACCCGGCCCATGCCAAACCCATAATCCGGCAAAGATCCCCAAAGGATCGATGAAAAAGTCCGTAGCCATGATATACAAGGCAGATAATCCGCCTTTAAGGAGAATTCGCCATAATGAGTAGGAACCTTTACTCCTGATCGGAATCGCGTAGAGGAATTTCAACGCGGTATAAGCCAAAATAAACCACATGAAGACAACGATTATCGGCACGCCTCCCGGCAGTATCGGGTATAATGCCGGGTCATAGTGGTATGGCTTACCAAAAAGACAGATGTAATGCATACTTATGTATTCAGCGAAATAGGAAAGAAGAAAGGCCAGAAAGAACAGTCTGAAGGCATTTGAAACCGACAGGGTTAAAAAAGCGTGCAAAAATATGGCGGCGGTGAACACGAATACCAGCGCTTGAAATTGGGTATTCATCTCCAACCAAGAAAAGCGAATCGGTTTCATAAAGGGAATACATAAAATCGCAGTGGCGGACACCAGGATAATAAACAGGGGGTATACGAGCTGTCGGTGTTCAAAGAGAGGGCTTCTTGGGCTATTTTTTTTCTGGAAGATCATTTCAATCTCAACGCCGGCAGTCCGAGCCTGGCCGGATTCCTCAATGATGTCACGGGCAGCTATCAAATACCCTGGGCCATTGCGCTTGCCGTTCTGCTGGCAGGGATTCTTGTTGCCCTGCTTACCCGCCTGCCTCAACAGAAATCAAGGTCAATTTGAAAAAAGCAGGTAAAATTTTCTCACTCATATCGAAGGGCATCTACGACATTCAGCCTGACCGCCCGCCAGGCAGGATACAGGCTTCCAAGGCAACCTAAAACAATTACCCCCGACAAGACTTCTATCAGTAAGCGGGCCGATACCTCATGCTCGATCATGCCCTTTACCCGGGTAAAATCGGTCAGCCATTGGAGACCTCCGACCCCTAAAGCCATTCCAATGACAACGCCTACAAAAGCCAGGATTAATCCCTCCAGCACGATCATTCCCATAATCCGCACAGGGGACCAGCCGACAGCCGAGAGGATACCGATCTCGTGCGTCTGTTCCAGAACCCTCATCAGCATGGTATTCACCATCACCACCAGGGCGATTATAACGGCCATCACGGATATGCTCCAGGATATGGCGCGAAAAATCTGTAAGGTAATATCGCCGGACACCGCCGTGCCGACCTCTAGAAACGATAGATCGGGAAAAGCAGCCTGAAGCCGTGCTTTGACAACGGACAGGCTGGCGGGATCTTCCGGGCTGTTGAGGCGAATATGAAACACCGTAACCATACCCGGCCGCTTAATGATCTCCTGCATAACGGCCAGGGGCAGAATCACTGAATTATTGCCGATGACGCCGCTCATGCGGAATATCCCTATCATTTTCAATGTCCTATCACGTACCAAAATAGGATCGTCCACCTTTTTTTTTAACACTTCGGCGGCTGATTGACCGAGGAGGACTACATTTTTTTCGTCCGGTGAAGGCAGCCGACCTTCGATAAGTGTTATGGTTTCCCATAGATGAGAACTCGGAGGCCAGCCCACGGCCAAGGTTGTGATTTCCGTTTCCAGGGCCATAATGTCCGCCAATTCACCGGCAACATCCTGGACTCCCTCGACCCGATTGATTGCATCACCGATTTTTTTTCCAGGTTGGAGGTGAAAATTTCTACAGCCCCTTTTTGTAACACCACAAGATCAGTTCCTTTTGCATGGAAATGTTTGAGCCAACCCCTCTCCAGACCGCGGGACAAACCGACCATGGCTACCAAGCTACCCACGGCCGCTGCAATGCCCAATGCGGTCAAAAACGAACGCATCGGCCGCCGCCTCAAGTTCAAAATCGCCATACTCCCTAAATGCATACAGGCCCTCTTATTTAACCCTCATACTCGCTTTTGGCGTGCGTCACGAATCATGAAATTAATAAGGATTCAAGTCCCACCAATGGCGGGATTGAATCCCAGAATTGTGGAATCATTGAACCCTATTTTCATGTAAATATCATCCGGAAACAATACGTCCGTCATTGATGGTGACCAATCGGTTGACCCTGCTCGCGATCTCTCGGTCGTGGGTGACAATCACCAAGGTGACACCCTCCCTGGAATAAATGTCTTCAAGGAGATCGAGAATTTCCAAAGAAGTTTTAGAATCAAGATTGCCCGTGGGTTCATCCGCCAGAACCAGATCCGGCGAGTTGGCCAGGCTGCGGGCAATAGCCAGCCGCTGTTTTTCCCCTCCGGAAAGTTTATTCGGCTGATGTTTTAATTTTCCAGCCATCCCGACCCGCGTAAGAAGTTCTATCGAGCGCTGGTGACGTTCCCGATCCGACCTGACAACTCCGAGCATAGGCACTTCGACATTTTCCTCGGCTGTCAAGGTGGGCAACAGATTAAAGGTCTGAAAGACAAAGCCGATCCGTTCAGCTCTTAACCGAGCCCATTGACGACGGGTCAGGTATTCGGTGCCTTCAAAAAATATCCGGCCGCTGCTAGGATGATCTAGCCCGCAAAGAATGTGCAGCAGAGTGGACTTCCCGCTGCCACTGGGCCCCATGATGGCCATATAGTCTTGGTGTTCAATCAATAGGGAGACCTCATTAAGGGCGATACATTGCCCTTTGGAATAAATACGACTTATTTGTTCCAAGGCAATGAGGGGGGTGGGATCAGTCATAATTTCTCTAAGAAACGGATTATGCAAATTTGGATTTATTCCTCACGGTCATTTTCTCCAGAAAGGTCAATTTGGAAAGGGATGGGTAGTGGGTTAGATCAAAACTGATCGGGGTCAAGGTGACATAACCGGCGGACAGAAGGGCATGGTCGGTATCCGATGCCTCTTCTGGCGGGGGCAAGATTCCGGCCTGCCAGTAATAGACGTTTTCCCGGGGATCAAGGCGACGTTCAAAGTGTTCCCTGAAACGAAAGGTCCCCTGCCTGACCAGACGAATCCCTTTGATCTCCGACAAGGGCAGGGCCGGTACATTGACATTTAAGGAGATTCCCGTCGGTAGCGGAGTTTCTATGAGGAGATCCACCAGGGCTGAAACAATCTTAGCCGCAGGTTCAAATTTAAGGGTCTGATAGGAATCAATGGAGACGGCTATTGAAGTCAGCCCCATCATGGCCCCTTCAGTGGCGGCTGAAACAGTGCCCGAGTAAATAACATTGATCCCGACATTGGGACCCAGATTGATGCCTGAGATGAGCAGGCGGGGTGGGGGAGCGATCAGTTCGTTAAGGGCGATCTTGACACAGTCGGCCGGGGTTCCGCTGACCCCATAGCCGAAAAATTCCCCATTCTTAAAATTTTTTTTTACCCGCAATGGCTGGGTCAAGGTCAGGGCATGTCCCACTGCGCTCTGTTCCGACTCCGGAGCCACTACCCAGATGGGATGTTTCTTTTTTAATATCGTTACCAGGGTCGCCAGTCCCTTGGCAAAGATACCGTCATCATTGGTCAGGAGAATACTCGGAAGGCCCAATAAGAGAGGTGCTTTTTTAATCTTTTTCAAAAGTCCTCGCCGGTTACGTTAATGAATCAAATCCCCTAATCTCCTCCACCTAACCCCAAACTCTGTCCGATCCCATGACCAATAGATAATAAAGGCCTTCCCGAGGACTTGTTTCTGATCAACAAATCCCCAGAACCGGCTGTCAAAGCTCTCGTCGCGGTTATCTCCCATAACAAAAATTTTGTTGGGCGGGACAATAAAGGGGCCGGTATTGTCTCGAGGTTGCTCCATTTCTGGGATGATTCTTTGGTCCGTATGGGTCCCGTAGGGGTCTTCCATAGGCTGGTTATTGATATAAACTTTTTTATCTTTGATTTGGACCGTATCTCCCGGAAGCCCAATCACCCTTTTGATGAAATCCTTGTTTTGTTCCACTGGAAAAATAAAGACCACCACATCATTCCTTTTCGGGGTGCTGATAGGGAGCAGGTTATAATTAAGTGCGGTAAAAGGAACTCGAAGTTTTATTCCGTAGATAAATTTGTTGACCAAAATATGGTCTCCGACCAGCAAGGTAGGTTTCATGGATCCTGAAGGTATCTTGAAGGCCTGAATGACAAAAGCCCGGATCAACAAG
>JBEKPQ010000145.1:0-8867 GCA_049520575.1 Thermodesulfobacteriota bacterium
TATCCATGAAGGGAAACGGGTATCTTTTTTATTTGGCCTTATCCAAGATATCCTCTGCCCATTTCATGGCGGCGGAAGCGCGAGGAAATCCGATAGTCGAGATCAGCAGCAACAAGGTATGCTGGATTTCCACCTTTGAGGCCCCTTCCTGAACAGCCCGGCGGGTATGCGAATGGACCGATCCCTCGGATTGTACGGCAGCCGCACCGGCCAGTTGGATGAGCTCCGCCGTCTTTCCCTTTATCGGACCGGCATTGTGGACGGCTGAGCCGAGCGTTTCGAGGGCGGAGATGGCTTCAGGAAAAAGTTTAGACAACTTCTGGTAATGTTTGACGGGCACTTTTGGATTGGACATAACAGCCCTCCTTGGTTTGAAATTTTTTCCCTGTTTCTTTTTTTATTTTTGTTCCATCCTCCAATAATAAATTTCCTCCTGAGGGTTGAGCCAACCATCCCATCCATTAAGAGATTCTTTTTTTAACCTCTTCCACGATTTTCGGCAATATAATACCAGTCTTGCCCTGGATCAGGTAATCAGATATCCCCTCTTCGGTCAAAGGCGTGGGGTCGGCATTGATTTCAATGATAATGGTTTGTTTTCCCTGTCGGCGCTGCCTGGCCATTCTGGGCAGATAGGCAAAAGGATACACCGCGGCCGAGGTACCGCAGATCAACATAAGATCGCATTTGCCCGCTTCTTCCTGACTGGCCTGGGCCACATCCGAAGGAATGGCTTCCTGAAAATAGACCACGTCTGATTTCAGGACGCCGTTGCATTTTCGGCATAAAGGCGGCAATCGATCTTCCTTATATAATCGATCCAGGTCGTATTCCGCACGATCATAACGGGTATCGCAGGAAAAACATCGCAACAAGGAAATATTCCCATGATAATCCAGGACTCTTTTGCTGCCGGCCTTCTGATGCAGGTTGTCGATATTTTGAGTGACCACACATTTCAGGAGGCCCCTTTTTTCCAATTCGGCCAGGGCAACGTGACCCGGATTAGGGGCGACCTTAGCCAGATCCCCCAGAAGGGAAGCACTGGATATAGTTTCTATCCAAAATTCCTTGGGATTTTCCTGGAACCGGGCATAACTCTGATAGGCTTTTCTTTCGGCCTCCGGATTCTTGGTCCAGATCCCGTCCGGTCCGCGAAAATCCCGAATTCCCGATTCAGTAGAAATCCCTGCACCGGTCAAGGTGATGGCATGTTTACTTTTGATTAATTGTTCGGCAGTTCTTTGAATTAAATCCTCCATTTTCTTGTCCTCCTCGGTCCATTGGCTTAAGCCACTTAAGTCAGGCACCCTGGCTATCCCCTGATATCCCCTACATAAAAGTTTATTGATCTCCATATCCAGAGTTAAACCTCAGATCCCCTAGCGGTTTGTTTTCATTCTGGCTTCCGGCTCCTGGATTCCGGATTCCAAAAAGTTAGGCCTCTCTGGTCAATATTCATCCGTAAACTTCGAGGGCCTCTTTTCTCTGGCCGAATCGATCCCTTCGGCAATATCAGTGGTCATGTAGCATAAAGCCTGATAGGTCGCTTCCCGGTGCAAGGTCTCAGCCAGGGTGTTTCTGGTGGCGGAATCTATGGATTCTTTAAGCATCCTGATGGGTAAAACCGGCATGGCGGCAATTTTACCGGCCAGTTCCAGGGCATTATCCATCAATTTTTCCGGCGGGCAGAGATGATTGACTAGCCCGATACGGAAGGCCTCTTCGGCCGAGAGGATATCCCCGGTCATCAGTAATTCAAAGGTGCGGGCCCTGCCGATCAATCTGGTAAGGAAGTATTCCGCGCCCATTCCGGGATGAAGACCGATCTTGGCAAAGGTGAAGCCGATCTTGCTGTTGGTGGCCGCTATTCTCATGTCACAGGCCAGGCTGACGCAGGCCCCGGCCCCGATGGCATGCCCGTTGATGGCGGCGATGGTCGGAATTTCCAAGTCCATCAATCGCAGAAAGGAATTATAAAAGGAAAAGGCTTCTTTTTTTCGTTTAGCCGGGTTTGAGCCCACATTGCCCCTCATCTTCTCCAGGTTGCCGCCGGCACTGAAGGCCCTGCCGGCACCGGTAAGAATGACCACCTTCGGTTCCCGGTCATTTTTTATCCGCCCTATGACGTTGCTGAATTCTTCGGCCATGACATCATTCATGGCATTTAGTTTTTCCGGTTGATTAAAGGTCACCAGGCAAATCCTGTTTTTGGTTTCCATGAGTACCGCGTTATTCGTTGCCATTATTTCCTGCCTCCGTTTCTTAGGTATTTAGGTTGAAGGCTGAAGACTGAAGGTAAAAATAACCGATTTCCTCCTTCGGCCTTCTTCCTTCAGTCTTCAGTCTGTGTATTTCTATTCTCCCACAGTGACCGGAAGTTCGGACCTTTCTAGATGCAATCTGACTTCCTCTATCTTTTCCCGGGCGAACATTTCAATCCCGGGCAGCGGTATCTTCCGGCCCAAATTCAGATATTTTCCATCCCCATAGCGATTAAAGGGCAGAAGAGAAATTTTTTCGGCAGCTATTTCCCGGCCTAAGGCCACTACCTTATCCAGATTTTCCGTGGAATCGTTGTAACCAGGGATGAGGGGCATCCTCAGCCAAATTCTGATATTCCGCGGGATACGCCGCAAATTGGAAAGCGGTAAGGCGTTGCTGACACCGGTGCCCTGTTTATGGGTCTTTGGATCCATATGTTTGATGTCGAATAAAACCAGGTTTACATAATTGAGCATCTCTTCCAAAACAGGCCAGGGGGCATAACCGCTGGTATCCAGTGCGGTATGAAAACCATGCTCTTGGCAGGCCTTTAAAAGTTCAAGGACAAACGACCCTTGCATCAGCGGTTCTCCGCCTGAAATGGTCACTCCACCTTCGGAGCGATGGATAAAAAGCTCATCTTTTTTGATCTCGGTCATCACCTGCTCGACGGTCATGATTTCACCCACCGAAGTCAAGGATTTGGCCGGGCAAACAGAAACACAATCCAGGCACACATTGCATTGCTTTCGGTCAATCCTTCGCCCTTTTTTCGGATGAAAGGAGATGGCCTTCTTCGGACAGACATCGAGACATTTGAGGCAGCCGATACAGCGGTCGTCGTGGGTCATAAGTTCCGGGAAGCTGTTGGCAGATTCAGGGTTGTGGCACCACAGGCACTTAAGGGGACAGCCTTTGGTAAAGACTGTGGTCCTTATCCCCGGACCATCATTAGTGCTGAAACTCTGAATAAGAAAAATCGATCCACGGTCCGACCGAAGCTCCGGTTTATTGTTGTCCATCAATTTTTTAGATCTAACCAATTCAGTTCACAGGTTTATCAAAGGTCCCAAATACGTCACTCCGGCGGAAGCCGAAGTCCAGGCCTCTTTGGGAGAAAAACCTCTGGATTCCGGCCTTCGCCGGAATGACCCCAAATGATAACCTTCTTTTTTGTCCTTAATAGGATAAATGTCTTACAGCCCTTTGAACTGGGCTACTCTTTTTTCCATAAAGGCCCTGACACCTTCACGATGATCTTCGGATTGACGGCATACCCCCTGGGCAAAGCTTTCAAAATCCAGCTGGGTTAGAAGATCGTTGTGCCGAAGCCCTTTATAGAGGGCCTTTTTCATCAACTTGACCGATAGGGCCGGCCCTTTGGCCAGTTTCATGGCCAGCTCATAGACAGTGGTCATCAAGGCCTCGGAAGGAACCACCCGGGTTACCAGTCCGATACGCTCCGCCTCCCGGGCATCAATCATGATACCGGTGGTCAGCATCTCAAAGGCCTTATCTGGTCCTATAAGTTGCGGCAGCAGAAGAGTGGCCCCTAGGTCGCCGATCAAACCGACCCGGACCCAAATGGCCCCAAAACGGGCGGTTTCCGAGGCAATGCGGATATCGCTCAGTAAGGCCATGGAAAGTCCTGCACCAGCGGCTACGCCATTAATGGCTGCAATGATGGGGAGTTCCAGATCCCTGATCACCTTGGCTGCGTAACCGGTTCCTTCCAGCAGATCGGCCTGGGTCTTCTTGGGCCCCCGGCCTTCGATATTGGCGGCCAACCGGCTGCCGACATCCGAACCCGAACAAAAACCTCTTCCCGAACCGGTAATCACCAGCACTTTAATTTCATGATTTCCTTGGAGGTGATCGATGATTTTCCGAAAATCATTCCACATCTCGGTGGACATGGCGTTTAGCTTGTCCGGATTGTTCAAGGTCAAGGTGGCAATACCTTCTTTTTCCTTTAAAAACATTTTATCGAATTCCATTGCATCTCCTTGCTGTTTAACATGAAGAACGGAATGCTTTATTAAAGTCAAAATGATTGTTTAAGGAGGGAACCACGGAGTTTTAAAATTCCCCCTCCCGAACCCTCCTCCTTTGAGGGGGGAGGGTTCGGGGAGAGGGTGATTTATTTTTTTATTAAAGACTTAATTCTGTTCTCTCAATGATCTGGTCCTGCACTCCTTTGGTCATGTCCACGAAATAAGCGGCCAGACCGGCTGTCCTGACCACTAGGTCGGAGTATTGATCCGGATGCATCTGGGCATCCAACAAGGTCTCCCGGTCGATAACATTGAATTGGGTGTGGTGGATGCCGAGATCGACAAAGGTCTTCAGCAGGGAGATGAAATTGGCCCCATTGTTTTTCTTCAGCTCTTGAGGAGTGAATTTTTGGTTGAACAGATGGGTGAAAGTCCCGGCGTGGTCCAGCTTGCTGATGGATTTCATGGTGGCCAGAGGTCCTTTTTTATCCGTGCCGATAACCGGAGATACGGTTCCATCATTAAACAAATCCAGATCCTTCCGGCCGTCGGGTGTGGCTCCGGTCATCCCACTATAATCGTAATAGGAAGAAGCACCGGTCCCGTCTTCATTAAAAGGCCAGCCCCAGATATTTTTAAAGCTTTTAAAGGCCTGGTTGGTCTTCTTGTAGAATTTCCGGCCGATGAGGTCCACATAATCTTCATCATTGCCCCATTTTGGGGCGTCATTGATAAATTGCTGACGCAGGTCTTCATGCCCTTCCCAATTGTTTTTCAAGGCCTCTAGAAGGTCGGCCATCTTAACCTTTTTCTCGTCAAAAACCAGCTTCTTTATGGCCGCCAGGGAATTGATGATCGTGACCTGGCCGACGGGTTGAATGATGGTATTGTGATAATATTTGAACTCGCGGCAGTCTTTCCCGGCTTCCAGACAGCCGTCCACCACAGCCGAGAGAAAGGGCTGGGGCAACCATTCTTCTTCCAATGCATCGACGAGATTATAGATGGTTACCAGTTTGTGTAAAAAGAATTTTACCTGCTCCAGGTAGGCCTGCATGGCATCATCCACCGAGGTCCAGGTCAAGGGGTCCTTGGTCTTGGCCCCGACTTGTTTATTGCTGAATTTATCCACTCCCTGGTAGAGGGCGTATTCAAAGCACTTGGGCAGGACAAAGGTGCCTCCCAAGGCCCTTTGACACATGGCCTTGCCGGGTACGATCCAGCGCATACAGCCGTCGGTCCCGTAATCCCGGGCGTCTTCCAGGGGAAGACCGAGGTTCATCAGAAAGGGGATCATCATATTGTCGTTAAAGAAGGAATACACCCCTGGCTGTTTAAGCAAAGAAGAGATGATTTTTTGATACAAACTTTGCGGTGTTTGAGGATGCAGCCTGACAGCCAGGGCCGGTTGATTGAAACCCACCTCATCCTTGGCGTCCATAATGATATAGGTCATTTCGTTGGTGGCGTCAACACCTTCGGTATCCACTCCTCCTATGGTTACCACCCGGGTGATCAAAGGTCCGGCCGAAGGGTGAGAAGGCGGAATCAAGGCCCCTTCTTCATTGAATTTGAGCAGTAGGTGTTCCACCAGTTCCTGGGCCTGCTCGTAAGTCAAGCGGCCTTCTTCCTTATCCTTTTTGTAAAAGGGGTAAAAGATCTGGTCTACCCGGTCGCCGTTACCGGAGGTCTGAAGATCGAGCACACGGACCACCAGGTTGATAAACCAATAGAACTGCAAGGCCTCGTGAAGGTTACGAGGTGGATTTTCCGGCACCCAGGCGCAAACCTCGGCCATTTCCTCCAGCTCCGCCTTTCTCTTGGGATCCGTTGCCTTAGCCGCCTCTTGCCGGCAAAGCTCTGAAAATCTTTTGCCCTGCCGGATCACTGCTTCGGAAGAAATAATCACCGCCTCATAAAAGGCTTTTTTCTTGAGAAATTCCCGGGTATGCAGATAGAGTTCCGGATCGGCTTTGATTTCATCCAGCTTAGCCTTGGCCTCAGCGATGACGCCTTTCAGACCGGTTTGGAAAATTCTATGGTAATTCGGCGATCCCACATGGCCCCCGTGCCGCCACAGGAAAACGCCCTGGTTGGGATAAAACCAGTAGTAGAGGATGTCCTTGGGCAAGAGGTTGCGCTCCATGCCGTGAACCGATTTCCCTTTCCAGTATTTATGGATCCGGTGGAGTTCCTCCCGTTTTTCATCGGTAACTAATTGGCTGTACTCGGTATCGATGGCCTTGTCCAGCCAACTGCTCCATTTTTCAGGGAAGGTGATCATGGAGCAAGGTTCACTGGAGACGTTTCCCACGATACGTTCATTAGGCAGGATATAGAGGGTCCTGTTGTCCAGAAAGTGGGCCATGGCCTTGGCCCGCCGGAGGACCATGGGCTCTCCTTCCGAGGCTTGATACCCTTCAGTGATTAACCGTGCCCGTTCGATGCACAGTTTAACCTCATCACGATAAGGATTGCGCCCTTCTTCCTTAACCCGGGTCACATTCCCTTTAGCAGCTTCAATCCTTCCTGAACCTCTACTGCTCTTGTTTTGGTAAACAATACTTTTCCTCATCTCTTTAGTCACCCGCGAGGGTGGCGGAGAAATCTTTGGGCCTATAGTTCGTTCGGCTAAACTCATGACAGTCCTCCTATAGAAATTTTGTTAGGGGTTGTTTTTATCGTAATGTAATAACGTTATAATGATTAAGGATCAGCTAATTTTTATGCTGTTCCTATAAAATGTCAACCATTTTTTTATCTCCCAGCGTCCTAACTTTTAAATGGATCGGTTGTCGGGATAATAGGCTGATTTTTTTTATTCTAAGCCTTCTCCATTTTCAGCCCGCAGTTGTTGATAACCAGCCGACCGTCTTTGAAAAGGGCGGCTACGCGGCTGCCCACTACATGAGGATCCTGGAATGGGTCTCCGTCCACCAGGGCCAGGTCAGCGGTCTTTCCGGTTTCAATGGAACCGAGGTTGTTTTCCAGTCCCAAACAGACCGCACTGTTGATGGTGGCCATTTTTACAGCGTCGGCCCCTTTAAAAATGTTTTCACCTGTGCCTTTATTGAGAAACAAATCGAAAAGATCAATCTCCTGCTGCATCATGGCCGGGGTGCAGGGGGGAATGCCGCCGTCGTTCGAGAGGGTTATCTTCGCCTTGTTTTTAAACAGGAGTCGGATATTCCTGGCGCCGTAAACAGCGGCTGGGGCATAATATTTAAACATGGTGGTCATGGGCATAAACCCAAAGACCTTCATTTTTCCCGAATTGGCTTTATCGTAATGTTTTTGCGCCCCTGCTTTGAATTCGGGTATCCAGTATTCATCCACCAGAACGGAATGGACACGATTCCTGAACTCCGTTAACAGGTTCATATCAGGATCGTCAAAGGTGGGTTCTCCTTTGACCTTATAACTGACATCGTAAGGCACCGAAAGGGTCGGGTCAATGAAACAGCCTTTGGACAAAAAGGCTTCGATATCTTGCTGGGTTAGAACTCCGTCCCTCGGAAGATGGGCCAGGGAGGAAATTCCGGCTTCCACGGCCCTTTTGAACGAAGCGACGGAAACCTGATGAATGGTCGATTTCAAGCCCCGTTTTCTGGCCTGATCGGCAATGGCATTGAGTTGATTCTGGGTCATGACGGTTGAGGTGGGCTTATAATTGGTCATATTTTCTTTCTGCTCACCGATCTTGATCACCTCGGCACCGCGTTCCTCGATCGCCTTGTCCACGGCATCCCTGACCTGTTGTTCCGAGGCCTCGATCGGGAATTCAACCCCGCCGCTGTAAGGGAGGGTATGGGAAACAGAAGGGATGCCCAAAGCCGATCTCATCCACCTCGCGACCAATCCAACCTTCTCCAGTAAGTATCCCCCAGGAGGACCAACGACGATGGATTGTAAAAAACGAGGGCCGGGAATTTCACCTTTGGAAATCCGTTCCCTGAGAAGCCTAGTACGGCGCAGATCTTCGGCATAGGCATCCCTTATGGTGGTGATGCCGTGGATCAGGCATTCAGCCATGTTCTTCTCGATTTGTTTATCGCCGAAGGCCTTGAACCCTTTGAGATCCTTCCTGTCCGGAAGCGTGGTCGGGGCGGTAATCGTGATGTGACAATGGGTATTGAAAAGTCCCGGCATAACGGTCTTTCCCTGGCAATCGATGGTGAAGTCGGGCTTGATTCTGTTTGGTCCTTCGTCCGATCGGGGCAGCGATATGATCTTGGGGCCTTGAATCATAACGCTGATACCGGGATCAAAGTAACAACCATTGACCACATCGACAAACCGCCCGTTTTTCAGTTCCACTCTTGCCTCAGGGCCGGGCGCAAAATCTTTTACAAATTTTGTCTTGGGATAATTCATGGCCTTTCCTCCTTTTTTCATAAAAAATAGCGGGTTAGGATTTCAGGATTCGAGCCCCGTCAGAGGCGATCTTAAACACCTCTTTAACTCGTAACTCTATTATATCATTTTATTTGGGCTGTTGAAATAAATTAATTAACAATTGGATTGAAGTCCAAGAGGGAAGCTATTTCATTTTGGAAGGCAGTTTGATGGTCTCACCGGCAACCATGAAAGCGCCTCTGCCGAGATGGT
>JBEKPQ010000146.1:0-8456 GCA_049520575.1 Thermodesulfobacteriota bacterium
TGCCCGGATGCCATCAGCCGGGTGATCATCAACTATACTCAGACAAAAATCGAAGATGATGACAGAATTATGGGCTCCTGCCCGGATTGCGGCGGTCAGGTGGTTCATGAAAACGGCTGTCTGACCTGCCATTCGTGTGGTTTCTCACGATGCAGTTAGCCACTTAATGTTAAGGGTTGCGGGTTACGGGTTTATTTTTTTATTCCGCAACGCGCAATTCGAAATCCGAAATTAAAAATGAACATTCCCATCATTGACACTCACGTTCATTTAGATGAAATTGCCGAACCGAAAGAGGCAATCCTGGAAGCCAAAAAGGCCGGCGTGTCAGGAATAGTGGCCGTGGGTATGGACATCGCCTCTAATGAAAAAATCCTGACATTTTCCAGACAATATCCGAATGTGGTTTTTCCGGCCCTGGGGTACCATCCCTGGAAAGTCAGCATCTCCGGAATCAGAGACAATCTGGATTTCCTTCGACTTCATCTGGATCAGGCTGTTGCCTTAGGTGAAGTGGGATTGGATTACAAAAGTTCGATACCTAAAGAACTACAAGAAGCGGTTTTTAAGGATCTTTTGGAATTGGCCTGGGAAAGGAATAAACCGGTTATTGTGCATTCCCGTCTCTCCCATGAAGAGACCTTTACTTTGGTTCGAAAACATGACTTGAAAAAAGTAGTCTTTCACTGGTATAGCGGTCCAAAGGATATCTTGAAGGAACTATTATTGCTGGGTTATTATATTTCAGCAACGCCGGCCCTGGTTTACAGTCCCAAACACCGGGAGGCCGTAACCGCTGCCCCGCTGAAACAGATTTTAATCGAAACCGATGCCCCAACCGTTTATCAAGGGGTGGTTTCTTCACCGGCCCAGGTTTTAAAGACACTGACAGAACTGTCCAGAATGAAAGGGATGGATATTGAAGAAGCGGCCCTAAAAACCACCCAGAACGCCCGGGATTTTTTTGGCATTACTTAATCTTTTTTAAATCGTAAATATGTCTGACCCCTATCCGACCAAACCCTATCTTGATTTAAAGGCCATCTTAATTCTTCTTATTCTCTGCCTATTATGGGGCGGAAATATGGCCGCCATCAAATTCAGCAACAGGGGAATGGAGCCGATTTTTACCGCCGGTCTCCGCTCCCTGATTGCCTCAGGGTTAATGCTCCTATGGATGGTTTATCGAAAAGAATCCTTCTTTCCCCGGTCTTTTAAATGGATTCACGCCCTGGTTGTCGGTTTTCTTTTTGGGCTTGAATTCTGCTTTATCTATCTCTCCTTGCTTTTTACCCTGGCCGGCCGCGGTTACATCTTTTTATATACGGCTCCCTTTTGGGTGGCCTTGGGGGCGCATTTTTTGCTCACCGGGGACAGGCTCACCTGGCGCCGCCTTGGCGGTTTAGCTCTGGCCTTCCTGGGTTTGATTTTAATTTTTTACGAAGGGCTTTTTCGTTTCTCGTCCCAAGTTCTTTTCGGGGATTTTCTGATGATCCTGGCGGCCTTGTGTTGGGCAGCCACCACCGTTTACGTTAAACGGTTTTTCACCCAAGATTGTACTCCTTTCCAAACCCTTCTTTATCAACTTCTGTTTTCGTTTCCCATTTTGTTTCTAATGAGTTTTATCTTGGAAAACGATCCGGTCCGCTATATTGATCTTACGATTTTCCTTTCCCTTTTTTATCAGACCATCATTGTGGCTTTATTAAGCTACTGGGCCTGGTTTTATTTGATCCATATTTATCCGGTAACCAGCTTATCGGCCTTTTCTTTTTTTACCCCCATTTTTGGGGTATTTTTAAGCAGTTTGATATTGAACGAGCCCTTAAGCCTTTGGTTGTTGATTGCCCTGGCCTTGGTTTCCGTTGGCATTTATTGGGTCAATAAACGGTGATGGCTTTGTAAAAAGTCATAAAATATTTTAAGAAACTCTTTAAATAATGGAGGATATCTTTATTGATGGAAACCGACACGATCATGTTAAACTGTCCCCAATGCGGGGCCAAGAATCGTATTCCAAAAACTCGTTTAACTGACAAACCTGTTTGCGGAAAATGCCGAGCCTCCCTTTCTTCCCAATCCTTTTTGGATCATCCAATCGAGGTGACCGATCAAACTTTTAATCAGGAAGTCCTGTCTTTTCCTGGATCGGTGGTTTTGGATTGCTGGGCCCCATGGTGCGGTCCCTGCCGGATGGTGGCGCCCATCCTAGATCAATTGGCAAAGGAGTATGCAGGCCGGATCAAATTCACCAAATTAAATACCGATGAAAATCAACAGACCGCCGGGCAATTTTCCATCCAGAATATTCCTACCTTGCTTTTTTTCAAAAGAGGGAAGCTGGTTAATCGCCAGGTCGGAGCTCTACCCAAAGGGGAGATTGAAAGACAGCTACAATCCATTAGGTAGATGCTCAGATTAACGGTGATTTCATGATGTCCCGGGCGAAGACAGGTCCTAAGCATAAATAAAAAATTATTCTCAGACCCCTGTCGCATTTTTCTTGACTGTCCTTTAATAAAGTGTTTTTATTCTGACTCAGAGTCATAATCTGAACCTTAGTCATTTTTCCCCCTATGGCCACCCTTAAACGACTTGCTGAAGAAAAAAAGGATTTAACCCAAAAGGCCATTCAAAAAGCGGCCAAAAAGATTTTTTTCGAAAAGGGGTATATCAACGCTACAATCGCCGAAATCGCCACGTTGGCCGGTGTCGCCAAGGGTTCGATTTATTTATATTTTCAGACCAAAGACGATTTATATCTTTCTTTAATGGTTCCTATCTTGAAAGAGATCAAAAAATCGCTGACCGACTTAAAGGATAAAATTACGCAAGGGCAATACCGAACCGCGAGTGAAATCATGACTGGTTTTTATAACCACTATAAGAGAATTTATAGTTTTGATCCTGACGGCATTCGCATCATTCAGGTCTTCCAATTAGGGGATCTGATTTCCACCATGTCTGAAAAAAACAGAAAAGAATTGAATCTCCTGGCCCGGGAGAATTTCAGGCTCTCCAGAAATATCTTTTACTTGGCCATGAAACGCAAAGCGATTTCCAAAATGAATCCGGCTCAATTAGTCGATATTTCCTGGTCAACTTTCATCGGAATCGTTCAACTCGAAGAGAGCAAATTACGGTTGACTGAAAAAGATCATTTAGAAGCTACGCTAAGGGCGACCTTTTTGATTTTAGCAAAAGGGTTATCAACCTGAACATACTTTCTGGGCAGAGATGACCTGTTAGGATGTTATTGACTCCTTCCATTATGTAATAATAACCATATCCCGTTTTGATGGAACGCCCTTTCCATTAAATTTTTGGGGTCGTGAAGGTCAGGACCTTTTGTATTTTTTTGGCAGCTTTTTGAGGAAAGGTTTATCGGCGGCCGAAGGTCAATGTTTGACTATGAGTCATTTTTACGGAAACTTTTAAAATGTGAAAGAATATAAATAAAATTTATTGGATGGTGTGGCTGGATTAAAATAAGGAGGTAGTTGGGATGTCAATATTAAACAGGGAAGGTGTAAAACTTTTTTATGAGGTCAACGGGGCGGCCGGTAACCGGACCCCGGTTTTATTAACCCACGGTTACTCGGCGACGTCGGAGATGTGGCAGCCGAATCTGGAGGGCCTCAGAGCCCGACGTCGGGTAATCACTTGGGATATTCGAGGGCATGGGCGCAGCGATTCACCGGAGAATCAAGCCTTGTATTCAGAGGAATTGAGCGTGGCCGACATGGCTGCCATCCTCGACGCCACCGGCACTGAAAGGGCAGTCGTGAGTGGCTTATCCCTTGGCGGGTACCTGTCGCTGGCCTTTCACCTCCGTCATCCGGAGCGCGTTGCGGCCTTGATGCTCTTTGACACTGGTCCGGGTTTCAAACGGGACGAACCACGAGAGGCCTGGAATCGTACGGCGGAAGCCACCGCTGTGGCTTACAATACCCGGGGTCTCGACGCCCTACCCAACCGTCCTGAAGTGGGCCGGTCAACACACCGGAGTGCCGCCGGTCTGGCCAAGGCAGCCAGGGGGATACTCGTCCAGCATGATGCCCGTGTGATCGAGTCACTTTCCTCCATCGCTGTTCCGACGCTGGTGGTGGTTGGTGCGCTCGATACTCCTTTCCTGGCGGCTACGGACTACATGGCCGCCAAAGTGCCTGGTGCGACCAAGGCCGTCATCCAGGATGCCGGTCATGCTTCCAACATCGACCAGACTGAAGTATTCAATCGGATCGTCCTCGATTTCCTGGAACGATTGTAAGACCCTCAAATAAACGACGAGAAGGATTTACTCATGACAACACAAGACATTTTATTCACCAAAGACAATGGAGTCGCGACAATCACCTTGAATTGTCCGGAGAGAAAAAACGCCATTACCATGGAAATGGTGGATGTATAGGCAGATAAATTAAAAGAATGGCGGTTTGATCCGGAAGTCAAGGTCATTGTTTTGACTGGAGCAGGAAACGCCTTTTGCAGCGGCTATTATTTTGCCCCGACCAGGGATCTAACATCAACCTCTGAGGCCGCCTATGATCAGAAGTTGCATTTATGGGGGAATATTCATCGCATTCTCTTCGCCATGGAAGATATTGACAAACCGGTTATCGCCGCTATGAACGAGGTGGCGGTCGGTGCAGGGCTCGACATGGCCTTGATGTGCGATATCCGCTTTGCCGCTGAATCGGCGCGGTTTGCCGAAGGGTACATCAAAGTCGGATTACTCCCGGGAGACGGCGGCGCCTACTTCCTCCCCCGTCTGGTCGGCGTGTCCAAGGCCCTGGAAATGCTATGGACCGGCGATTTCATTTATGCCCCGGAGGCGTTACAAATCGGTATGGTCAATAAGGTATTCCCGGACGACAAGCTGATGGAAGAGACCTATAAGTTTGCCAGGAGACTGGCATACGGACCGACCAAGGTCATTCAAATGATGAAACTTGTCGTTCAGCAGAGTGCTCACTTGGATTTGAAGACGGCCATGGATCTGATCTCCTCCCACATGGGGATCATTCGCTCGACCGGTGACAGCAAAAATGCCATGCGGGCTTCGATGAACAGGGGCAAGGGCGAGAAAAAATAACAGAAGCGCTAAAATCATTTAAAAGTATAGTTCATCTTTAGAGACATCCATAGCGAAGGCCTTTGACAACTAGGCGGCGATAGAGGTTTCTACCTTTCTTCTTGCCCCTTTTTTTATACTCTTACAGTCAAAAAGGAATTTTTTGGAAAATTATTTTGCTTTTTTCGATGTTGGCATATGAGGGAGGAAAAGTACCCCCCACTGTAATGGCAGCCACTACAATGGCAATTAGATAAAGGCCGGCCCCAACCGCCAATCCGATGCCGGCCGTCGCCCAGATGGCGGCGGCAGTAGTCTGCCCTTCAACCCCTCCCTGACGATGCAGTATGGCACCTGCGCCCAGAAAACCGATGCCGGTGACAATGCCGGCGGCAATCCTTGAAGGGTCGCCGCCAATGAAGCCCATCTCGGAAATGATGGCAAATAGGGCTGAACCGACGGAAATCAGAGTCAGCGTCCTGACACCAGCCGGTTTTTCCTTCCACTCCCTTTGAAGACCAATGACAAAACCAAGGGTAGCGGCGACCAAAAGTCGAAGGGTCATTTCCATTTCTTGAGACATTGATCTCATTCTGTAATTACTTCTTGAAAATGGATTTCAGAGCGGCGGCAAGACACCTTTACGTCCGCCAGCCTCCTGTTCTGTTTCTCTCTTTGACTCCGTCTTTTCTTATATTCTTTTCTTTCAAAAGCAAAGTCTGTTATCAAAATTGCATAATGAGTATAGGTTGGTCATAGGCGATTGTCAAGAAGCCAGGGGATCCGTCGTTAATTCGACTCATCGACATTTTCTGCCTTCTTAGGTTTGACGGATTCCTCAAAGGTTTGGCTTTATGTAAAACTTAATATTATATGTTTATCACTCTATTTTAATTAATTAAAACTTAAATTTAATCCTGCCAATTATCAGGTAAAAATAAAAAGTCCGCGTTGGACCTCAAATTTAAGAATTATGGCCTTATCATCGGTGGAAAAGCAGCTGAATATATTGCAGCAAGCAGTTGACAGTATTTTAGGACTTATTCAATGACTAGAAATTATTATTGGTCTCAACCTATTTTTTATGTAATATAAAATCATCTTTAATAATGAATGGGGTTTTATTAAATGAAAAGTTTCAAGTGGAATGTTTCAACGTGTTGGATCTTGGTTGTTGTGGCTTGCATCTTGATTTTCGCCGGTTGTGTGGGTATTCAAGCCCTGAGCAAGCCTGATGCCGTTCCTGAGATCAGTCCCGGACGCTTGAGGGGTTATCTGCCGTTTAACGCACTCCCCAACAGCCTGGCCCTGATTCCTCAACCTCCGGCAGCCGGCTCTACTGCTTTGGCCATGGATGAGGAAACTTACCTCAAAACCCGCACCTTTCGCGCCACACCACGCTGGGAGCTGGCAACTCAAGATGCTGAA
The DNA here is from genome assembly GCA_049520575.1 of Thermodesulfobacteriota bacterium. Classification (GTDB taxonomy): domain Bacteria; phylum Desulfobacterota; class RBG-13-43-22; order RBG-13-43-22; family RBG-13-43-22; genus RBG-13-43-22. The sequence goes on from JBEKPQ010000146.1 coordinate 6,503, forward strand.
CTGAAGTTCCCGCAGGCGGCCGAGACTTTCTCCTGCGCCATCAATGCCCCGATCACCGAGAAAGATACGCCGCATCTCTATATAATGATGCGCCGTACCCTTACCGATGCGGGACTTTCAACCTACACGGCCAAGAATCAATACAAACGAACTCGTCCTTTCGTTGTGTACAAAGATACAACCTGTTTTCCTGATGAAGAAAAAAGATTGATTAATGACGGCTCCTATCCTTCGGGCCATGCTTCAATCGGCTGGGCTTGGGCCCTCATCCTCAGTGAGATCGACCCGGAACATACCAATGCCATACTGACCAGGGGCAGGGCTTTCGGTGAAAGCCGGGTAGTTTGCGGAGTCCATTGGCAGAGCGACGTGACCGAAGGGCAATTCATTGGAGCAAGTACAGTCGCCAGGTTGCATGCCGACCCGGTCTTCCGCGCAGATATTGAGGCCGCCAAGGCCGAACTGGCAGCCGTCCGTGCTAAAGGCCTCAATCCAGCCCGTGATTGCCAGGCGGAAGCTGCAGCAATAGCCTTCCAGCACCCCCCGGCTAAGTAGCCGGCCAACCAAATTTTTGCAGGTGGGTTATTAAGAGTCTCATAATAGTCTTGACCTGAACCGAAGGGATCGTAATAGGTGGGACTCTGGGTTCCTTGGCAGCAAAATTTAGTCAATATTATTTTGAGACCCCTAATAAATTAGACTTCGGTAACCATATATTCGTTGCTGACGATTTTGACGGCTTGAATAAGGGGCTGAGGCACCGTTATGTGTTTTCCGAAGCTCCAAATAAGGATCGGCCTTAGACGGGAATGACGTTCGCAGGACTTTAAAATTCAAGATTAAAGGTTTTTGACTTTTTCCATTTTGGCGGGAATGGGTTAATAGCCGCCTCCCGCGGCACCCGGTTGAACCACACCCTAAGCGTTAAGTGTCTCGCTGATTCTTGTTTTTGTTTCCTCATTCAGGAAATCCCATAGGCCGACCTTTTTTAAGGTGTTGATCGTTGGGATTCCCGAATCGTTCCAACCCCGTTCCTGATAATAGATTTGAATCAACTTGCGAAGCTGCTCTTTCCTATAGTTCATCAGAATTTCCCGTTTTTCTGATAGGTTCATGGCTGAGATCTCCGGGATGGGTTTTCCCAAAATCCGGCCCACCTCATGATCGTTATAATCCATTTCAACCGTATAGATTTGATCATCAGTCGGTCCTATGGCCCTGTCGGGTATCCAGTCGTGTTCTCCGGTAGTTTTTCCGTAAGTCATTATGTTCATAACCCGCTGGAGATTGATATCCCGATCCGTCTGCTCGAAGATTTTTTCCCAGGTCATTTCCGTTCCCAGCATGCCGTTATAAAATTCGGCGTATATCTCCTGGGAAGCGGGATTGATGTATTTATCCGTATCTTTTTTGTTTTCGGACTCGGGATTGAACACATCCACCCAGGGGAGCTTGCACAGGCCCAGATTGTCGTTTCCCAGGCGGACCCGGGGATAGGTGATCATCGCCTTGGCCTTGGCCTCAAAAGTAGGAAAGGCTCCGATTAGATCCAACTTGATGAGCCAGGCGGCGGCATGATGGGCCCCGATATCGCTGGCCGCTGCATAGGAACCTTGCATGGACAAAGAGCGGTGGGTGCGGTAAAGCGAGAAGGGAAGCCCTTTGGTGTGCATAGCAAAGCGTGCCAGCTCTTTTAAAGGAGCCTCCTTTCCTGTTCTCCGAGCATATTTTCCGGCTATCCAGTTGATTAATTCAATCATTCCCTTGCCGGCTATTTCAGCCAATTCGTTTTCCTTATAGGCAAGTTGATGGATAAAGGTCAAGGCTGCTTTTTGATCACCCCAGTTCAATTTAAATCCGTTGGTGTCCTCTGCTGTCAGGTAACCTCTTTGAAAGCATTCCATGATCAAGGCCATAATGACGGCCACGGTGATGGTATCCAGGCCATAGTTGT
>JBEKPQ010000147.1:0-8436 GCA_049520575.1 Thermodesulfobacteriota bacterium
CAATATGTATCGGAAAATGGGGATGTCCTTAACAAGGAAGAATTTGATATGGTGGTCCTCTCCGTTGGTGTGGAGACCTCTCCGGAAGCCATTGCCCTGGCCGAGAAATTGGGTGTGCCCCTGGATAATAATAAGTTCGTCAAGGTCAACAGTTTTTCTCCGGTGAGCACAGAAACGCCGGGCATTTATGCCTGTGGGACCTTTGGCGGACCCAAAGATATTCCTCAAGCAGTTATGGAGGCCTCGGCAGCCTCCTGTGCCGCCACCCAATCCCTGACCTCGGCTCGCAATACTTTAATCAAGATGAAGGAATATCCTGAGGAGATCAATGTCGAGGGCCAGAAACCGCGGATTGGAGTCTTTGTCTGTAATTGTGGGATAAATATCGGAGGCATCGTTGATGTTCCCAGTGTTGCTGAATATGCCAAAACCTTGCCCCATGTGGTCCATGTTGATCAGAACCTCTTCACATGTTCCCAGGATGTCCAGGATAAAATGAAGGAGGTTATCCGAGAAAAAAATATTAATCGAGTCGTGGTTGCTTCCTGTTCTCCAAGAACTCATGAACCTATGTTCCAGGAAACCCTTCAAGAGGTAGGTATCAATAAATATCTCTTTGACATGGCTAATATCCGTGATCAGAATTCCTGGGTCCACCAACAAGAACCGGAGAAGGCCACCAACAAGGCCAAAGATCTGGTTCGTATGGCCGTAGCCCGAGTAAGGTACCTGGAACCTTTGAAAAAAATCTCTTTTTCATTAAAAAAATCCGGCCTGGTGATTGGGGGCGGGGTCGCTGGAATGACAGCCACTCTAAATCTGGCTGAACAGGGTTATCCAGTCCACTTGATTGAAAAAACGGATAGACTTGGAGGTAATGCCCTAAAACTAAGGCATACCTGGAAAGGGGAAGATATTAGGAAATATCTTCTTGACCTAATTGATAAAGTCACCAACAACCCATTGATCCGGATCCATTTCAACACCGAAATTTCTCAATCTTCCGGGTTTGTGGGTAATTTCAATACCACCTTAGTTAAAAGCGGTCAGAACCAAAATATTGAACATGGGCTGGTTATTTTGGCTACCGGCGGACAAGAATGGAAACCGGATGTCTATAGTTACGGACAGGATCCGCGGATTGTAACCGCCTTAGAACTTGATCAGGCGATTATCAATCATGAAGAACGAGTAACCAAGGCCCAAACTGCGGTATTTATCCAATGCGTCGGCTCCCGAGAACCCGATCGGCCTTACTGCAGTAAGATTTGTTGTACCCACAGTGTTGAAAGTGCTTTGACCCTGAAAAAGATCAACCCCGAGATGGATATCTATATCCTTTATCGGGATATGAGAACGTTCGGGGTACGGGAAGATCTGTACCGGGAAGCCCGAAATCAGGGGATCCTTTTCATCCTTTACAACCTGGAAAACAAACCAGAAGTTAGAGTGGAAGGGGACCGGTTGACGGTAACCGTCATTGATCATGTCCTGGGCAGACCCATTATCTTGAGCCCCGATCTGTTAACTCTGGCCTCGGCAATTATTCCTAATCCTGTCAAAGAACTCTCCGAAATCCTCAAGGTCCCACTGAATAGTGAGGGGTTTCTTCTGGAAGCCCATATGAAACTACGGCCTGTGGATTTTGCCACCGACGGAATCTACCTTTGCGGTTTGGCCCATTATCCCAAACCCATTGATGAGAGCATTGCCCAAGCCCAGGCCGCAGCTGGTAGGGCTTTGACCCTGCTGGCCAAGGAGACCATCAAGGTAGGTGGCGTAGTGGCCGTGGTTCAGGAAGACCTCTGTGCGGTTTGTTTGACCTGTGTCCGGGTCTGCCCCTTCAGGGTCCCGGTTGTCGGTGAGCGAGGAGCAGCGGAAATTGATATGACCAGATGCCAGGGCTGCGGGGTCTGCGTCTCCGAATGTCCGGCCAAGGCTATCAGCCTCCAGCATTTCACCGACAAGCAGGTGCTGGCTAAGATTCAGGCTTTGATGGCGGCGTAAAAAAAATGAATCAAGGAGTCAGGAGACAGAATTCAGAATAAAAGAGTATTTTTCTTTTTCATTCTGGATTCTGAATTCTAAATACTATTAGGAGAAGTTGTAATGCCCCATCCCTTTGAACCCAGGATTGTGGCCTTCTGCTGCCAGCATTGAGCCTATAGTGCAGCGGACCTGGCAGGTTCGATGAGACTACAATATCCAACCAACATTCGGGTTGTCTTGGTACCCTGTACCGGTCGGGTGGATGTGATTCACCTTCTCAGGGCTATTGAGGAAGGGGCGGACGGTGTTTATGTAGCCGGTTGCCTGGAAGGAGACTGCCATTATATTAACGGAAACCTGAAGGCCAAAAAAAGGGTGGCCCGGGTGAAACAAATCCTGACCAACCTGGGGATTGAACCTGAACGGGTGGAAATGTATAATCTCTCGGCAGCCGATGGTCCCCGCTTTGCTGAGATTGCCAGAGAAATGACTGAAAGGATTCGTGGTTTGGGTCCAAGTCCGATTCAAATTGAAGAAAAAGGAGCGTAATAAACAGATACTGGATTCTTGATTCTGGATAAAACCCATCTCATAATTTTTAATATCCAGCATTCAGATCCAGTATCTAGTAAATGGAGGAAGCCTATGGTAGTGGCTGAACAAAAACCATTAATGGAATTATTAGAGATGATCCAGCCTTATAAGAAGATTCTGGTCGCCGGTTGTAAAGGTTGTGTGACCGTGTGCAATGCCGGGGGGACAAAAGAAGTTGAAATCCTGGCTTCAGAGATCCGCATTGCCCGCAAAAAAGAAGGACAGGTTGCGGAGGTCACTGAGATCACCCTGGAGCGGCAATGCGATCCCGAATATATAGACCAGTTGGCCGAGGTGATCAAAGATCAAGAGGTCGTCCTGTCCATCGCCTGCAGCGTCGGGCCTCAATATATAGCCGGTCGGTTCAAGGACAAGATTGTCTTCCCGGGTCTGAATACTACCTTCATCGGCGGCTCCATCGAGCATGGCGTCTTTGCTGAATTCTGTCAGGCCTGCGGTGCCTGTGTGATTCATCATTTCGGCGGCCTCTGCCCCATTGCCCGATGTTCCAAGAGCCTGTTAAACGGACCCTGTGGAGGATCGGCCGAAGGGAAATGCGAGATCGGCAACGATGTGGACTGCATCTGGCAATTGATTTATGATCGCCTGAAAGGTTTAGGACAACTGGATCAATTAACCCAGATCATGCCCTGTAAGGATTGGTCCACCAGTCGGGACGGCGGTCCCAGGAAAACCATCAGGGAGGATTTGAAATTATGAAATCGGGAAGCAGACTGGAAAAAATCCTGTCCAGCGGTCAATTTGCCGTAACCGGTGAATGCGGTCCTCCGAGGGGTGCCGATCCTGAGGCGATCCGAAAAAAGGCGGCCCATCTGAAAGGCATGGTCGATGCGGTCAATGTGACCGACAATCATACGGCCTTAGTCTGCCTGTCCAGCCTGGCCGGATGCCTCTTATTGTTGCAAGAGGGATTGGAACCGAGTTTACAGATGGTGGTTCGGGATCGGAACCGGATCGCCCTGCAGAGCGATATCCTGGGGGCCTATGCCCTGGGCATACGCAACATGCTTTGTCTTTCCGGGGACCATCAAAAATTTGGGGATCATCCCTCGGCTAAAAACGTCTTTGATTTGGATTCCATGCAGTTTATTCAAACGGTTCGGAGGATGAGGGACGAAGGCAAGTTCCTCAACGGCCAGGACATCGATTCTCCCCCAAAGATGTTCATCGGTGCGGCGGCCAACCCCTTCGCCGACCCGGCTGATTTCAGGGCCGTTCGTCTGGGGAAAAAAGTTGCGGCCGGAGTCGATTTCATCCAGACCCAATGTATCTACAACCTGGACCGCTTTGAAAAATTTATGCAGCAGGTGAGGGATATGGGCCTGGATGAGAAGGTCTACATCCTGGGCGGCGTAACCCCCATGAAGTCGGTCGGTATGGCCAATTATATGAAGAAGCAAGTGCCCGGCATGGATGTGCCCGATGAGGTTATCAATAGGCTCAAAGGCGTTTCCAAGCAAGATCAGGCCAAGGAAGGGATCGCTATTTGCGTGGAGACCATTCAACGTCTGAAAGAAATGAAGGGCATCTCAGGTGTCCACATCATGGCTATTGAATGGGAACAACGGGTCCCTGAGATTGTTGAGACGGCCGGGCTGCTTCCCAGGCCTTCGGTTGATTGATTCGGTGATTGGGAAATAAGGAGGTATCAACCATGTCCAGAGTCATGATCCATCCGGCTGCTATCATGGTGGGAGACAACCCCGGTGTCGTTAACTATGGGCAGAACGAGGCCACTTTCGAAAAAACAGGCCTTCTGGAAAAGGATTCAGCGTGCCAGGTATAAAAAGGAGGTAAGCATGGAAAACGAAATCAAGGCGTTTTACATTCCGAAAAGCACTATAGGCACCGACAAAATCAATTTGGTATTGATCGCCTCTGGTTCTGGTACGGATGCCAATTCCATCATGGAGGCTTGGGAAGCGGGATGTATCCCGGAAATCAACCCGCCCTTGCTTATCAGCACCAAAAAAGGCGTTGGTTGTCTGGAAAAAGCAAAGAACCATCAAGTACGCAGCGAGGTGATGGATTACAAAGAGATGGGCGGGATGGACCTTTTCAATGCCGGACTTAACCGAATGTTGAAACAGAACGTTACAGACTTAATCTTCCTTGTCGGCTGTATCCATATGATCTATCCGATCGAAGGGATAGATATGTATAATATCCATCCGGCTGATCCGGCCAAACACGGCGGGGACAAGATGTATGGACTGGCCGTACATCAGCATGTCTTGGAAGAGATCAAAGACCTGATATATCGCGGCAAGAAAAAAACATCAGATAAATTTTACACCTATCCGACAGTCCATGTAGCCAGCGCTGAGTATGACGGGGGAGATATGCTTTTACGGCAAGCGGTTTTGATACCCCAAGCCATTGTAAAAGATTATTGCGATGGGCTGAAGGATCCCCAAAAAGTGGCCAAAGATCTGCAGGATGTGGTTTTGCCTTATGAATGGCGGATGCTGCCGGCGGCGGTCAGAATGTCTGCGAGGCGAATTTTGGAAAGAAGAAATGATCATGTCTAAGGTTTTTTGGGCGAATGGGGGGAATATTACTTACAAAACGGACTTGACATAAGTAAAAATCGCGCCTACCAGACGAATAGGTCTGATCAAAAACGAAATATTGAGAAAAAGGTATCAACTGTTATGCTGCTCAACTAGTCTAGGCCTTTTATTTTAAACAAAAAGGAGGTTGCCATGGAAAAGTATTTATTTATGAAGTCGGTGCTTCAACTTATTTCTCAAGGACAGTTCTTTAGAAAAGCGGTTGCAGTTATTTTGCGAATTATGGCAGTGGCGGTTGTAATTGCGGCTCTTGTGGTTTGGATACCTGAATGGGAGTCTGTCTCAGGAGCATCTACTGAGTGGACATTAGGAATCATTATTTTCCAGTTACTTTTTGTTATAGCTATTTACATGGTGGTTCATACCATGCTTATTAGAGCTAGAGATATTGCCGAACTCCCAGAAGCTGATTTTACTGTTATCCCAATTGCATCTATAGCACTTAAGCTTATCGGAGAAATATATGCTTGTTTCGCGGCTGTTATTTCCGTCGCAGGGGGCATTCTTATATGGTTCATAAGAGGTGATGCTTTTTTTCTTATTAAAAGGGTAGCTCCTATTGTTCCAAATTTTGGTGGTGGTGAGGGATTTTTGGGAGGAATATTGTTTATTGCAAGCGGATTTTTTGTTGCTTTCTTTATTCTTGTGTTTTTTTATTTTTTAGCTGAGGCAGTTGTTGTTATGGTAGACGTCGCGAAGAATACCAAAATTACAAGACAAATTGCCGAGCAGTACAATAAGAAATAAAGAAGCATAATAATTTCTTGAAACAATGCTGTGTTTGATAAGAATTTCTTTATGAAGGGCGTCCCCAAAAACCGAAATTTATGCAACTTAGAATCCACGTCCCCCTCTATGGTTCATCGTGGGATAGGACATCTGTTCATGGAAAAAACATTATTCAAGGTTGACACTATATTCCTGGAGAAATTGGGTTGCCATGATTTGCGAAAGCAAAAACCGAAGTTAAAAAAGATGGTCATCAATAATTAAGTATGCTGTCGCAAGTAGTTATCTACAAGAAGATTATATGGCCCTCTTTGATCAACTTTATACAATGCCTTCAAAAGTATTCGATCAAGAAAATAAAAAATCTAAGGTCTTTACTTTAAGTCTTTTTGGTTTTTATCTATTTGTCTTTAAACTTTCAATTCATTTTTGTCGTTTTCAGGAAAATGTTGCAAGAAATTAAGAAGGTATAGAGGCTAATTTCTCATCTAATGGTTCCCTAATCTTGTGACGCAATACCTATTTCTTAACCAAGAAGAACAACTAGGCATATTATCGCCTTAATATTTAACAATCCGGGAATTTCTGTCAAAAAATTTTAATCTGAATTATTAGAAGGTCTTTTTACAAAATTCAAAGGCATTCTTGAAAATTTTTAATCCTGCCCCTTCTTCATTTTCCAACTCCCTTCCTTCCCTCATCCGAAGTTCTTTATGCAAAGTCCAGTTGGGATGCTGGGTGAAGTGGTGATAGCCCTCGGGATGGGGCATAAGCCCGAAGATGCGTCCGGTGGAATCGCAGATACCGGCAATATCCAACAGGGAACCGTTGGGGTTATAGGGGAACTTGCCTTCGGCCCTGTCCCCGGAAGGCAGAACATACGAAAGGGCCACCTGGTTATTTTGCTGCAGTCGATTTAGCACACCTTCCGGTGCGAAAAATTTCCCTTCCCCGTGGCGAATGGGCAATTCCAGCCATTCAATCCCTTGAGTAAAAATGCAGGGGGACTCGGGATTAGTCCTCATCTTCACCCAATCATTTCTAAAATTGCCGCAGTCATTGGCCAGCAGGGCCACCTCACGCCGGTCATAATGCCCTTCAAAACCCGGCAGTAATCCTATATTGACCATGGCTTGAAACCCGTTGCAGATCCCGATGATCATTTTCCCGGCGGCGATAAATTCTTTCAGGTCGGTTTTTAATTTGTATTTCAGACGGGTGGCCAGAAGGACCCCGGCCCCGTGATCATCCCCCCAGCTAAACCCGCCATCAAAAACCAGGAGGTGATAATCTTTAATTTTTTGGGGGTGCTGCTCAACTTCCGGATTGATCAGTTCACTGATATGCACCCGTTCGGCCTCAAAGCCGGCCAGGGTTAAGGTATATTGGGTTTCAACATCACAATTGAGACCATATCCGGTTAAAACCAAGGCACGAGGAGTTTTCATCATATCAGACCTCCAAAAGTTTGATGAAAGGCCTCTCTCAGGGGCTTCAGTCGTGTTTTTATCAAAATGCGCTTTCCATCTTCAATATTAAAGTTTTGATCCTTTCGCACCCGGCCGATGGTTTCCATCCGACACCCGGCCATTAATTTTTCAAAAGGTTTTTTCTTTTTGGGGTCCACACACAGGATCACCCGGCCGCAGGATTCGGAAAACAAGAGCTTATCGGATCGAAGGGGAGAGGAAACCGGGACCTTGGCCAGGTCAACATCAACCCCCAAATCTCCGGCCAAGGCCATCAGGGCCAAATGGATCCCCAGGCCTCCCCGATAAACCCCGTGGGTTGCGGAAATCAGGCCTGCTTCTATGGCTCGCTGCAAGGCTGCATAATGATTTTTTTCAGGTATTCCATCCAAATGCGGGACATTCAGCCCCACATTTTCTAAAAGATCATAGTATTCCGACCCCCCTAATTCATCTTTGGTTTCTCCAAGGCAATAGATTAGGTCCCCGGGAACTTTTACATCCATAGAGACACAGTTGCGGACATCGGGGACAATGCTGGTGGCCGTAAATTGAAAGGTCGGCAGGCCCGAGATCCGGTGGGCCTCTCCAAAGGTGCCGTTAATATAGCCGTCTACATACATACTGTCTTTTCCCGAAAGCAAGGGGATGCCGAACTTAAGGCAGATATCCCTCAAGGCCCAGTTGGCCCGGACCAGTTGGGCGGCCTTGTACTTCCCATCCGGGTTTTCCTGTGGGTCATATTGAATACTGGGCCAGCAGAAATTATCCACTCCCCCGATTTGCTCCAAATCGCTGCCCACTACCAGCAGTCTGCGGACCGCCTCATCAATGGTGGCGGCTACCATGGCATAGGGGTCGATCAACCCATAGGTAGGCAGGATGGACTGGGTGAAGGCAATGCCCCGCAAGGAAGGCAAGTGGGGCCTAATGACCACGGCGTCGCCGGGGATGTCGCGGTATTTCCCGGCTAGAGGCTTAAGCACGTTTCCACCCTGGACCTCGTGATCGTATTGACGGGCAATCCAGTTTTTGGAGGCGATGTTCGGTCTGGATAATAT
>JBEKPQ010000148.1:0-8210 GCA_049520575.1 Thermodesulfobacteriota bacterium
AGTGCTTTGCTTTTCGTGATCCGGCGGCTATTCCCTGGGACGACGAAGGGGTGGAGATCGTCATTGAAAGTACGGGCTTATTTACCGCCGGCCCCAAGGCCGCAGCCCACTTGGAGGCCGGGGCCAAAAAAGTCATTATCTCCGCTCCGGCCACAGAAGTTGATCTGACCGTGGTTATGGGTGTCAACCAGGGGGTTTATGATCCCAAAAAACATCATATTGTTTCCAATGCCTCCTGTACTACCAATTGTCTGGCCCCACCGGCTTTGGTCATCCATCAGGCCTTCGGTATAGAAAAAGGGATGATGGTTACCATCCATTCCTACACCAACGACCAGCGTATCCTGGATATGCCTCATAAGGATCTGCGCCGGGCCCGGGCCGCTGGACAGAATATCATTCCCACCACCACCGGCGCAGCCAGGGCTCTGTCATTGGTTATCCCCGACTTGGCCGGACGTCTTGACGGCTATTCCCTGCGGGTGCCTACCCCGACGGTTTCGGTGGTGGACCTTACCGTGGCATTGAAAAAAGAAACTCAGACTGAGGAACTTAAGGATGTATTAAAAAAAGCCGCTCAATCCGACTTAATGGGGATTATGGCCTGTGAAGAAGAACGACTGGTCTCCATGGATTTCAAAGGCGATGAGCATTCTTCCATTGTGGACTTGGAGTTCACTCAAGTGTTGCAGGGAAATATGGCCAAAGTCGTTGCCTGGTATGACAATGAATGGGGCTATTCCTGCCGGGTGGCCGACCTGGCTAATTTAATGGATCAGAAAAGGGATATAGCCGGAAGGGTTATCCTTCGTCCGATCAACTAAACGTTGCCTTTGCCTCTGACCTTTTATTGGTAGTCAATGTTTCTTGGTCAAGGGGTCACTGTTTGACCGCCGCCGATGATAATGGAATATCCGGTCATAAAAGAGGCTTCGTTGGAACAGAGCCATAATACGGCCCCGGCAATCTCCTCGGGCAATCCGAACCGGCCCATAGGCACTGTGGATAGATAAGCGTCCTTCATGGGCGGCCTGGCGGTAAACCCTTCCTCAAGCATGGGCGTCATAATAGGCCCTGGGCAGACGGCGTTGATCCGGATATTTTTTGTGGCGTACTCGGCCGCTGCGGATTTGGTCAGGCCGATGACACCGTGCTTGCTGGCGCTGTAAATGGCGCTGCCCGGGGAACCGCTGATCCCGGCGGTGGAGGCCGTGTTGACTATGGCTCCCCCTCCCTGCTGGAGCATTTGCTGTATTTCATATTTCATACAGAGCCAGACTCCCCTGAGATTGGTGTTGATGACCAGGTCCCAAGTCTCCATGGTCTGTTTGACCAGACGAGTCATAGGGCCGCCAAACCCGGCGTTGTTGAAGGCGTAATCGAGTTTTCCATATTTCTCGAAAATTTTTTTAAAAAGGGTCTCGATATCCATTGGGTTGGTGACGTCGGTCCTGATAAAAACGGCCTCGCCGCCTTCTTTATCAATCTCCCGGATTACCGCTTGACCGAGATTTTCCCTTCGGGCGGCAATGACCACCTTGGCGCCGTCTCCGGCAAAGGCCAAGGCAGTGGCTCTGCCGATGCCTGAATTGCCGCCGGTGATCAAGACCACTTTATCTAAGAATCTTTTCATGGGAATTCCTCCTGAAAAAAGAATTTATTGAGAAGTTGCTTTTGAATAAAAAGAATATAAAATAGAGAGGAAAAGATAGTCAAGGGGAAAAAGGAGGTAATAAAGCGTGGTTATTGCACAAACCCCTGAGGGCACCCAAAACGAGTCAAGCCTTAAGGAGGATGGGAAGCCGATACGGATTGGCCGATTCATTGACGGTCCGTTGATCGGTGTTGATTACCATACTCTTTCGATGACAGGGGTGACCGACAAGAAAGGCGCCTTCCGCTTCCGTGACGGCGAGAAAGTCACCCTACATATCGGAAAGCTCCAATTGGGTACTACCGCAGCCGCAGTGTCTATTTCTCCTGTTGATCTTGTCCCCAATTCTAATAATAGTCAATCATCCTTAATGGATCATCGTGTCATCAATCGTGCGCGGTTTCTACATAGCCTCGCTTCAGAGACCGATCTTTCCAAAGGCATTATCATTACTGAGACGATACACCAGGTTATCAACCGGGTGGCCGCCAACATCAATTTCGACCAGGAAGAGGCGGCCTTTACAGCCGATCCGTCAGTGCGAAGAGTCTTTGAAGAGCTTGGGTTGCGTCTGCACAGTGTCGAGGAATCTCGAAACCATCTTCGACGCAGCCTGGCCCGGATCAAGAAGATCGTCGATGTCAAAATTCCAACCCGCGATGGATCGTACTTGTTGGCCGATGTATATCGCCCTCTGGATGAAGGGCATTATCCTGTTATTCTGCGGCTGAGTGTTTACGGCAAGGCCTTCGGAACCGGTTCCATCTGTTCAGAGGAAGACTACTTTCGAAGTGAAAAAAGGGAGGATGCCTGGTTCCAGGAGCGCCGCAAGGGCTTGGCCCCCTCCTTACGATACGCAGAAAATGTCGTCAGTGCTAATACGATGGATTGGGTGCCCCGAGGCTATGTAGTGATGCGGGTTGACTGCCGGGGAGTCGGACGCACACCCGGTGTGCTTAATCCCTTTTCGCGGCAAGAAGCGGAGGACTATTTCGATGTCATCGAATGGGCCGCAGCCCAGCCCTGGAGTAACGGGAACGTGGGGCTGCATGGGGCCTCTTATGCAGCAACTATCCAATGGAACGTGGCCGCCCTAAAGCCGCCGTCCCTTCGGGCCATGATTCCCTGGACCGGTGACGCTGACTCCTACCGCGATCTCTCTTATCCCGGCGGCATCTTTAACGAAGGATATCGCCGTCAATGGTGGAACAACCTGCTAGGAAACTCATGCGGGGCCGAGACCGTCAACCTGATCAAGGACATGCTGGCCCATCCTTTTGATGATCCCGAGTTCTATGGACCGAAGGGTAAGGGCCTGTTAAGTGCTGATTTCAAGCGCATCACCATTCCATTTTTGACAGCCATCAGCCAGACCGGAGTCTTACACTCCAGGGCCGGGTTTGAGGCATTTACCCAATCACCTTCTTTATACAAACGACTTGTCGTGGTTGATGCCAATTACTTCAAGTTTCTCTACCAAGATTGTCTGACGGACCAGTTCGCTTTTTTTGATCGTTGGCTTAAAGGCATCGATGATCAAACGACTGCTTTGCTGTCGGTTAGAATGATCATGAGGACCGGATGGGGTAATTTTGAATGGCGTGACGAAGAGTCCTGGCCAGTCCCCGGTACTATGTACCGAAGTTTATTTTTTGATGCTGGGACAAAAGGCCCCATAGGCGGTGTCGATCCAACGAGGCCTTCTTTGAAACTCGTCGAGTCACCTCCGGCGACCGAGGCCCTGGTCTCTTACTCGGCGGATGTCGAGGATATTGAAAGGGGTGTCCGATCAGGTAGTTCCTTCATTTCGGATATGCTTAGCGAAGACCTCGAACTGGCCGGTCACTTCACCGCCACCCTTTGGGTTTCTTCCAGTTCGTTTGATATGGACGTCTATGTGTCCCTGTGGGTAATCGGACCTGACGGGATTGAAGTACCCTATGCCGTTTATGCGCGTCAATCCAAGGCCCCGGTGACCTGGGGATGTCTGAAGGTCTCCCAAAGGAAGATCGATCCGGTCCTTTCCACAGATCATCGTCCCTGGCATACACACCGTTTAATCGATCGGGCGCCCCTCAAGTCCTCGGATGAGATCGTCCGTATTGAGGTGGAGCTGATGCCGGCCACTTCCAGGATTCCGGCAGGCCATCGCCTCCGCGTCGATGTGCAGCCAGTGGAAGGTGAGGGAGGATTCCTCGATGCCCAGGGCCATCCGGCCCGCCGGGCTTATGATCCGAGTTATCACAATGGAGCAGAGAACAGAATCTACACCGGCAGCAAATTCCCAAGCTCTATCCGGATTCCCGTGGTATTAAGACATAGCTGATTCATGTTGCTAGGCCCTTAGGGGATGTTTCGTGAATAAACCGAATGTTTTCTTGAACGAAGATTAATAATTAATGATCAAATTCAGGGAGGAAAAAAGATAAGATGAAAGCAGCCGTTTATTATGAAACCGGTGGACCCCAGGTGTTAAAGTATGAAGATGTTCCAGACCCGGTATGCGGTCCACGAGATATTGTCATCGATGTCAAGGCTATCTCCATCGAAGGCGGTGATGTGCTCAATCGGGCCGGAGGACTTGTGCCCGATGTTCCCCATATTGTGGGTTATGATGCCGCAGGTATTATCAGTCAAGTGGGGGCCAAGGTGACCAATCGCCAAATAGGACAGAGGGTGACAACGTTGAATCCATTCGGCTCCCATGCGGAAAAAAGAGCAGCGGCGGCTATCACCTCCTGGATCATCCCCGACAAGGTGTCCTTTGAAGAAGCGGCTTGCGTGCCGGTGACTTTCGGAACGGCCCATGATTGCCTGTTTGAATTCGGCCGGTTGAAGGCTGGAGAGACGGTTTTAATCCAGGCCGGAGCCAGCGGAGTGGGGCTTGCAGCCATCCAGTTCGCCAAGAGGGCTGGTGCGAAGGTGTTGGCCACTGCTTCCAGCGATCAACGGTTGGAGCGGTTGAAGGAATACGGCCTGGATGAAGGAATCAATTACGCCGAAAAGGATCTGGTGTCCGAAGTCAGACGATTGACCGACAATCAGGGCGTGGATTTGGTGGTCGATGGAGTCGGCGGTGAAGTACTCCAGAAAAGTATCGAAGCCACCCGTTCTCGTGGTCGAATTATTACCTTTGGCCAGGCCGGGCGCGGCTCTTGGAAAATAGATGTCAGCGGCCTGCCGTTAGGCAATAAAACGCTGACCGGCGTCTATCTGGGGGCCGAAATCGCCACCGAGCGGGCGCAAAAAATGATCAACCAAATATTAGAGAATATCGCCGCCGGTGCCATTAAAGTGCCTATCGATCGGACATTCCCCCTATCTCAGGCGGCTGAAGCCCATGCCTACATCGAGAGTCGGCAGGCTGTTGGACGGGTGCTTTTGATTCCTTAAAGGGCTTTAGCTCTTAATTTGACGGATAAAGGACCGAAGGTATGTCAAAGACTACTTTGATCTCATGGGTGTTCCTATGGATGAAGCGGATTTTCTGGAGCACCCCGGCTGGTGTGACTGGTACGATACCGATGCCTCCCAGGAAATCTTGCACTACCGGAACACCTCCTACCCCGACCACCTGGATCGGCTCCGAAGGGAAGTTGAACGGATGACGGAAGAATGATTCTGAGTTGAGAAAAGGACTCCGATTTCAAAAAAACCTGTTCAAAAAAACCTTGACATACACGATTAACTTATATAACAGTTCTTTTTAAAAGAACAATCTATAATTGGATATCTTGGGGTGAGAGAATAATGAGAAAGCCCTGATAGATGATGAACACTCAAGGTAGTGGTCGTTTCTATCAGGGTTTTTTGTCTGGGATAGTAAAATCGGGTCTTAAGAGAAAGGAGGTTAAAACTAAGCAACTTATAACCATTCAATATTTATAACCATTCAATATTAAGGAGGTTTTATGAAAGAAACCACTGATAAAAAGCCGTTAACTCTTTTAGTAGTTGCCTTAATATTAATCCTGGTAGGAGGCCTTTTGGCCTACTTCATCCAAACCAGCGGAGGTGTTTCAATTAAAGATGTACGGTTTGTGGGTAGTGAAGGTAAATTGGTCAGCGCCCTCCTTTACGTTCCGAAAGGGGTGACTCCAAAAAACCCGGCACCGGCCATCGTTGCTACACATGGTTATATCAACTCCCGCGAAACCCAAGACGGGTTTGCCATTGAATTTGCCAGACGCGGTTTTATCGTTCTGGCCCCTGATCAGCCCGGACACGGTTTTTCCGATCCACCGTCCTTTATCAACGGTTTTGGTGGCCTGGACACCCTGAAGTATTTGCGAACGTTGGACATCGTTGATCCCAACAATATCGGTCTGGAAGGTCATTCCATGGGCGGCTGGGCATCGGTGATTGCCGCCGGAGCAAACAAAGATGGGTATAAATCTTTGGTCCTGGCAGATTCTTCAACCGGAACATTCGGGGCCCCGAATGGAACAGCGGATTTTCCGCGCAACATGGCCCTCATCTTCGCCAAATATGATGAGTTTGCCCCTCTCATGTGGGGTTCGCTAATTCCAGCTGATATCGTAAAAACAGACAAACTTAAGAAAGCTTTTGGAACAACGGAAACCGTAGAAGTCGGCAAACTGTATGGTTCGATCGAGAAGGGCACGGCCAGAAAGCTTTATCAGCCGAACATGACTCATGCCCGCGTGCATTTCTCCAGAGCGGGCATTGGAGCTGCCGTTGAATGGATGCAGGCCACCTTGAAAGGGGGCAAGAACATACCTCCGTCCAATCAGATTTGGTATTGGAAAGAGCTCGGCAACTTGATCGCCTTGATCGGAATGGTCATTCTCCTCATAGCCCTGGGGGGATATTTGCTTAAAACCGATTACTTTAAAGAGCTCCAAGAGGAACCCGCCCCTAAAAAATCCATGTCCGGAGTAGGATGGTGGATCGGTGCGGCGATCACGGTGCTCCTGCCGATTTTTCTCTATTGGTGGGCCTGGTGGCAGCATTACGACAGCAATGGGATAGCCAAACCCTCTTTTATATGGCCGGAGCAACTTACAACTGTCATTATGTTTTGGGCCCTTGGGGTGGCTGTGGTTTCGCTGGTGCTTTTCCTGATATGGTATTTCTCGACCAAAAAGAAATCGGGGGCCACTATGGCCGATTATGGTCTGACTTGGAAGGATAACGGTCTGAAATGGGGGAAGATCGGCAAGTCCTTCCTGCTGTCTTTCGTTATTGTCTTTATTGCCCATCTCACCTTAATTATCTCAACCTGGTTGTTTCAAACGGACTACCGTATTTGGGTCTTTGCCGTAAAGCCGCTGGATGCTCTTCATTTCGGCATCTCTCTGGGTTATGTCATCCCCTTTCTTTTCTATTTTCTCGTTCTGGGGATTGTCTTGCACGGACAGATGCGCCCGGGTAAGGCGGTCATGGGAATCGGAAAAGAAACCATCATCAATATAATCCTGCTGATTCTCGGGTATTTTATTTTTCTGGCCTACCACTAT
This sequence comes from Thermodesulfobacteriota bacterium, assembly GCA_049520575.1. Classification (GTDB taxonomy): domain Bacteria; phylum Desulfobacterota; class RBG-13-43-22; order RBG-13-43-22; family RBG-13-43-22; genus RBG-13-43-22. The sequence goes on from JBEKPQ010000148.1 coordinate 7,135, forward strand.
ATTCCGCTTTTTTCCGGTGGGACGTTGGGAATAAAATTGGGTTCCATGATATTGGGTGGTATCGTTCTGTTCCAGTATATTCCCATATTTGCCATAGTTGGATTGGTTACAACCTATTTCTATCGAAAAACAGGTCATATCTATGTGGGCGCCTTTTTGTGCACCATGCTGATTACCTGGATCATCGTAGCAGGCGAGGCGGTTCATTTTGCCTACTAAGTAAGTCTTCTGGGTCAGTCCTTGACGTGTAATGCCCTTGCCCAATTTTGCAAGGTGTGATAAAAAAAGTCAAGGGCTGACCCTTATCCCTCCCTGGTATTTTTTTTTCAGAAGACAACATCCGTTACTCTAAAGGAGAATCAAAGATGACCAGAGAATTCACCCCGGAATCCATTTATGGCCTTGCGCGAAGTTTTATGGAATGCCGCCTGCTGTTAACGGGCGTAGAGTTAAACCTCTTCAGCCTGGTTGCTTCAGCTCCCTTAACTGCGGAAGGGATCGCGGGTGAAATAAAGGGCGATCTCAGGGCTACCACCATCCTGCTGGACGCCCTCAGTGCCTTGGGATTCCTGGAAAAGCATGATAACAATTACCGGACCGTTCCCTCCCTTATCCCTCTATTATCTGAATCCGAGCCCCAATCCATTCTGCCGGGCCTTATGCACACGGCTCACCTCTGGCAGACATGGTCCCATCTTACGAATATCGTGCTCAAAGGCAAGGGAGATAGGTCCGGCTTTACCAATGATCGTCTGTCAGCTTTTATCGGGGCTATGCACGTGGGCGCGGCCGGAGCCGCCGACGGTATAGTGGCGGCGATTTCACCCGGCCCGGCAAAAGCCATCATCGATATCGGAGGCGGTTCCGGCACATACACCATCGCTTTCCTCAAGGCCTCCCCTGAAATGAAGGCTACGCTTTTCGATCTGCCGCCGGTCATTGAAATGGCCCGAAAACGGATTACGCAGGCGGGTATGCAGGATCGTGTCACCTTGGTTCCTGGTGATTTCTACAAAGATGCTCTTCCCTCGGGTCATGATCTGGCCCTTTTGTCAGCGATTATTCATCAAAACAGT
>JBEKPQ010000149.1:0-8072 GCA_049520575.1 Thermodesulfobacteriota bacterium
CCTGGGCTTGACAATGTTGGCCAGGGCTCAACGCCCTGAGAAAGGAGAGAGGCAATGTCAAAAGTAGTTATCTTTGGCTCCGAAAAGTTGAGCGAACTTGCCTATTTCTATCTAACTAATGATAGCCCCTACGAGGTAGCTGCCTTTACGGTTAATGAGGAATTTTTAAAAGACAAACGATTTGTTGGGCTGCCCATTGTTCCATTTGAAGAGATAGAGAGACTGTATCCGCCCGACAAATTTAAGATGTTTATCGCTATAGGTTATAAAAAGCTAAATACGATAAGAGCCAGCAAGTATGAGGAAGCTAAAAGCAAAGGGTATCAGCTTATAAGTTATGTGAGTTCCAAAGCCATCCACTGGGGAGATACAGAGATAGGCGACAATTGCTTTATACTGGAAAACCAGGTCATACAACCATTCGTACGAATTGGTAACGACGTGGTGCTATGGAGCGGCAACCACTTTGGACACAATGTAGTCATCGGCGACCATTGCTGGATCTCCTCTCATGTCGTCATCTCTGGCGGAGTTTCCATTGGGCCTTATTCTTTTATCGGGGTCAATGCAACCATCAGAGATAATGTAAGCATCGGCAGAGAATGTATCATCGGCGCGGGGGCTATTATGCTGAAAGATGCCAAAGATAGAGAGGTCTATATTGCCAAACCTACCGAACTCTATCGCCTTGACAGCACGAGCTTTGAAAGAATGATGGACATTTCGAAATAAAGACTATGAAACTCATACTTGTCAATCTCTATCCTGACGAGACGATGGCCCGGTATCTTCTGTCTTCTTATGTGTTGAAGGCCTATCTTGACAAAGTTTTTGACGACGGCGAACTAGTGATAGATGTCCTGAATTTCAGCGCAAACGCCGAGACAGTCAAAGTCTGTGCTGAAATCAAAAAGGGTAAGCCTGACTACGTGGGATATAGTTGTTATACTTGGAATATTGAAAAGGTTCTGAAACTTGTTGAAAGTCTCAAGAAGAACTCAGATTTTATTCATATCTTGGGTGGGCCGGAAATATCTTTGAAAAGAATCGCTTCACTGCCGGCCCCTGACCTTGCCGACTATTATGCCATCGGAGAGGGCGAAAGAGTACTTGTCCACTTATTGCAATATCTTAGGTTGAAATATGAAAATAAATGGACAAAAACCGACTCCTCCCTTCTATCAGGAAAGGGGGCTGGGAGGGAATGTTGCGGGGCTATTCTTAAAACAGAACTTCCTAAAAGAGTGGCCTACTGGGACGGCAGCAAAATCGTATATGCAGAAGATGCCGAAAAGATAACCGACCTAGACGAGATTCCCTCAGTTTACCTGACCGGGACCCTTGACGACCGGCTATACGCCAGACAACAGGCTTTTTTAGAAACTCAGCGTGGTTGTAAGTTAAGGTGCAGGTATTGTGTATACCATAAAGATCTTCCATCTATTTCCTACTATTCGCTAAAGAGGATTTTCGATGAACTTGATCATCTTATCCTGAAAAAACAGGTAAGGGCATTGCGGATCTTTGATGCCATCTTTACCTCCGATTTGCCAAGGGCTAAGAAGATCGTGCAACACCTCCGGGAGTTAAAAGAAAACGGAATTCTATTGTCATGGATTTATTGGGAATTTACTTACAACCTCGTTGACGAGGAATTTATAAGACTGGTCTCCTCGCTAAAAAATCGCGTAAGAATCTTAAACAGTAGCGATATTTCCCCTTTGGATAGACCACAACATTACTCTGAGCTGCTTAAAGACTATACAGCAATAAACTGCATCGGAATTCAGTCATTTCACCGGCAGTCCCTGAAGGCTGTAGGCCGGCCGGGTCTCAACATTGAGAAATTTAAAGCCTTTATGAAAATGGCGAGAGAATATAATATCGCCCTGAAGATTGATCTGATCTTGGGTCTTCCTTTCGAGACGTTTGACTCATACTTTACCGGACTCGAGTTTTTCCTACCCTTCTTCAAAGATACCGACCATATTCTCAATATTCACCGACTGCAAATCCTTCCTGGGTCTGACCTGGAGGTCTTATGCGATAGGTATGGAATAAAATATTCACGGCAAGCACCGCATCTGGTATCATCAACGTCGTGTCTTTCCAGGCAAGAGTTCAACCATACTTCCCGGTTAACCGCTATTTTATTCAGAATTTTGAACTCCCCCTTAAGGGGGGATTTCTTTGATGCCAAGGAACGCATTGGAGCAAGCTTCTACTGCCTTACCGAAAGCATTTTTAATGCGATAAATTCCTCAGGGGGATTCACAGAAACTCAACTCGTGCAAGGTGATCTAGTTGATGATGTCTACTGGAACAATGAAATTTATAAAGAAATACCCTCCGAGTGGCTCCTTGCTTTCTTGAGAAATACGTTCAAAGGAAATAAACATGCTGGAACGAGATGTTGACGAAGTTAAATTCAGCGAGGTGGTTAACCTGACCGAATCCCTTGATACCAAAGAGGGAGATTGGACTTCGCTGAGGATTGCCTTTCTGCGAAATATTACAGTTAATCCTGCGATTCCATACCTTAAGTTTCTCTGCTACCAAGAAGGTTTTAGACTCGCTATATACATAGGAGATTATGATAATGTAGTGCAGGAAGTTTTGGATACAAACAGCCCCCTGTATCGGCATTCTCCCAGTATCATTGTAATTTGCCTCAGGTTGGAGACGTTATCCGAAAGGCTGGTTAACAGCTTTTCAGCTATGAGCCTATCCGAGATAAAGGAGGAATCAGATAGGGTGTTGAGTTATATGGATAGAGTTTTAAGCGAAATCAGAAAGAATAGTCAGGCTGTTATTTTGCTGCACAACTTTGAGACACCCGTTTATCCAAGCTTTGGCGTGCTTGATTATCAGGATCGGTTCAAGCAAGTCAACACACTTAGAAGAATCAATCTCGATTTGCTGGACGTGATTCAAAAATATAATAGTACTTACATAGTTGATATCGACCTATTAAGGTCAATGAAAGGGTATACCAATTTCGTTGACCATCGCTATTGGTTTTTGGGAAAGGCTCCGTATACCAGGAAGGCATGGAAATTAATTGCCAAAGAATACATGAAGATTATACGAGCTTCAAAGGGCAAAAACAAAAAGTGTCTCGTTTTGGATTGTGACAACACCCTATGGGGAGGGATTGTTGGAGAAGATGGGATCAATGGAATAAAGGTTGGTACAACCTATCCCGGCTCGGCCTTCCGCGACTTTCAGAAGGCTGTCCTGAATCTGTTTGATCGAGGCGTTATGATTGCTGTATGCAGCAAAAATAATGAAAGGGACGTTCTTGAAGTGCTGGAAAAGCATCCTGATATGATCCTTCGTAAAGAACATTTTTTATCAATAAAAGCAAACTGGAACGATAAAGTAACCAATCTTCGAGAAATAGGCGATGAATTGAATCTCGGATTGGATAGTCTCGTCTTTATAGACGACAGCGATTTCGAGATAAATATGGTTAAGAAGATGCTTCCGGAGATAAAGACGATCAAATTACCGGATGACCCGTCGCTATATAAAGATGTATTGAGCTCCTGTGGTTTGTTTGATGCGTTAACTTTTTCCGAAGAGGATCGTTCCAGGAGTGAAATGTACATAGCTGAGGGGAAAAGGAAGGAGGCAAAGAATCGTTTCCAGGCGGCGACCCTAGAAGATTATTTTAGACATTTGGAAATGGAAGTGTCTATCCAGGGCGCAGACGATTTTTCGATCCCGCGAATATCTCAATTGATCCAAAGGACAAACCAGTTTAATCTAACTACTAAAAGGTATTCTGAGGCAGAGATAAAAGAGATGACCTTCTCCCAAGATGCAGAGGTTCGCCATTTGCATTTAAAGGATCGTTTTGGCGACATGGGGCTAGTGGGTGTGGCGATTTTGAGGTATCAGGGAAAGGAAAGCGTCATTGATTCTTTTTTACTGAGCTGCCGCGTGATCGGTCGGGGGGTCGAGGAGGTTCTTCTTGCCGACTGTATTTTGAGATCTCGCACCAGAGGTTGTGATGAACTTATCGGGTACTATTTGCCTACAAAGAAGAACGGGCAGGTAGAAGATTTCTACCCCAAACAGGGCTTCAATCTCGTAGGAGAAAGTAGTGATGCAATGAGGTATTCCTATTCTTTGAAAAAAGTTTCTCTTGAGGTCCCTGATTATTTCAAAAGTACTAAGGGACTTGGGATATGAAATGGGTCAAAATAGGGTTGATTGTAGAGCCAGGAAAGTATGAATGGATTGTTACACACGCGCAGAATCCCTTTCCAGAAAAGGTGGGAGAAAACCTTTATAAAATACATTTTGCCGGGCGAGACGAGCTAAATCGGGCTAGGGGCGGGTATGCTGTTATAGACATCAATGAACCTCGAAAGATCCAGTATATTACGGAAAAGCCGACACTGGATCTGGGTGAGCTGGGATGTTTTGACGACAGTGGCGTCATGCCCTCGTGCATTGTGGACTATAAAGATTTCCAATACATGTACTATACCGGGTGGACGCAGGCCGTAACCACACCTTTTTTACTTTTTATTGGTCTGGCTATCAGTAAGGATGAGGGGAGAACGTTTGAAAAGTGTTCCAGGGCACCCGTTCTGGGTAGAAATTTCCACAACCCTTATTTATCTGCATCTCCGTGGGTAATCCTGGAAAATGGAACATTGAGAATGTGGTATGTCTCAGGTACCGGCTGGGAGATCGAACCAAACAACCCCAGGCCACGGCATTATTATCATATCAGATATGCCGAATCAGATGACGGTGTAAACTGGAAGGCAGAAGGAGTAGTATGTATAGACTATAGGAAAGACGAGTATGCTATTGCCCGTCCTGTTGTCTATAGAGAAAATGGCATTTACAAAATGTGGTACTGTTACAGAGGTGGGACTGATATGTATAGGGCAGGTTGTGCCGAGTCCAAAGATGGAATAGATTGGGAGAGGAAGGATGCCGAAGCGGGCATAGATGTTTCTGAATCGGGGTGGGATTCGGAGATGATTTGTTATCCGTGCGTTTTTGAGCATAAAGGGCAGCGGTATATGCTTTACAACGGCAATGACTATGGCCGGACCGGTTTTGGTCTTGCGATCCTCGAATCTGATTTGCCCCCTTGAATAGTCAACCTGAAATGGAAACTCGTTATGAAATGGCCTAAAGAGTTTGTTCGTTATGCCGTGGTCGGTGCAGCTACAAACGTTTTCGGATTCTTGCTCTACGTCTTATTCACGACACTTGGCGTAAGCCCGGTTTTGACGATCAGTATCTTTTATCCTATTCACATCGGGTTAGCGTTTTATTTCAATAAAAAATGGACTTTCATTCATAAGGAGCGAATTTCTACGTCGGCGGTCAGATACCTGATGGCATATATTGGTTGTTATGTTTTAAATGTAGCCGTGCTCAAATTCTTCAACGGCTACCTCGGCTATTCGCATCTGGTCGTGCAGGCGATCGCCGTCGTGATCATTGCGTTGTTACTTTTCTTAGTTCAAAAGCACTGGGTTTTCAGAACACGGGGTATCTCAATAACTCACATGCAGCCCTTATGAAGCGGTATCTCTGCCCCCAAAGGAACAAGTGGCGAGTATTTTCTCCGGAGTTGGCGAAAAACAGCAGCGGATTCAAGTCAACTATTTTACATCCCTGGGAAGAAGGTTAGATAGATGAGTCGCAGCACCATGTTGTTTAAATTTATGTCCTATAGCTTTTTTCTGAATCTGATCTTTCTGCTTTTGGAGTTATCGCCTTATCCCGTGCGTATTAACATTTTTCGCTTGCTCTTAGGAAAATTAGGGAATGCGCCTTTGATTGATTACGGAACCTATTTCAGGTATCCTCGCAAGATTAAAATTGGAAATAATGTGGCTATTAATCGAGGTTGTGAACTTTATGCGGCATATCTCGCAAAAGGTGGAACAATAACTATCGGGAACAATGTGGCACTCGGACCGCATGTCAAGATATTTGCCGGTGGACATGATTACTGCACAACGGATTTGGTTGTTACGGCAGGTCCGGTTGTGATTAAGGACTTCGTCTGGGTTGGTGGAAATACTACAATTCTTCCCGGGGTTCTTGTAGGGGAGGGTGTCGTGATCGGCGCTGGTTCTGTCGTAACGCAAGACATACCACCATACACTGTTGCCACTGGAAATCCTTGCCGTGTGATTAAATCGCGCGTATTACCTCACCAGAAGTGATTATGTAACAGGGTTCGATGGTTGATGCAAAAAGAAAAGGAAAATAGGGGTCAGATTACTACCGGGTTTAGATCTGTCTTATCACATCCCTGGATTTATGATTCGTTCCAGAATTTAATGGGCGCACGCAGCGGCCGACGGGACTTCTCAAAAAACTTTGTCCGAGCTTATCCCGGGTGCCGGTTGCTTGATTTGGGTTGCGGTACGGCCCAGATTCTGGAGTATTTGCCGGAAGGCGTTGATTACTGGGGCTATGATATTAACCCCGAGTATATAGCGGCTGCTCAAGCGAAATTCGGTGAAAAGGGGTGTTTTGCCTGTCGGTTACTTAGAGAATCCGATCTGTCCGGAATGCTGCCGTTCGACATTGTGCTCGCGAGTGGCCTTCTTCACCACATGGACGACGATACAGCCCGAAATGTTTTTCGTTTGGCGAGACTTGCCCTGAAGCCGGGTGGACGCTTTGTGTCCATCGATTCCGTTTTTGCAGCGGACCAAAATCCTATAGCGCGGTTCCTCGTAAGCCGCGATCGGGGGCAAAATGTTCGGGACGCAAAGGGCTATTTGGCACTAGCACGGCATGAATTCCCCCGCGTAGAGAGCATGGTGCGCCATCGTGTCTGGATTCCCTATACCCATTTGATTATGGAATGTATCCGAGAATGATTCCCTTCAATAAACCCTATATGACCGGTCGCGAATTTCGGTATATCGCACAGGCCCACGCCTCCAGTCAGCTGTCTGGGGATGGTAGTTTTACTAAAAGGTGCCATGCATGGCTTGAGGTGAAAACGGGTGCACGCAAGGCGCTGCTCACCCATTCCTGCACGGCGGCACTCGAAATGGCGGCGCTTCTGGCGGATATCCAGTCCGGTGACGAAGTCATCATGCCCTCATACACCTTTGTTTCGACAGCCAATGCCTTTGTATTGCGGGGTGGTGTTCCGGTGTTTGTCGATATTCGCCCGGATACACTCAACATCGATGAGACCCTGATCGAGGCGGCGGTCACACCTCGCACCAAAGTCATCGTGCCGGTTCATTACGCCGGTGTGGCCTGTGAAATGGATGTCATCATGGACATCGCAAAGCGTCATAACCTGCTTGTAATTGAAGATGCCGCGCAGGGAATCATGTCCACTTACAAAGGACGGCCATTGGGGTCGATTGGACATTTGGGCATGTATTCATTCCACGAGACTAAAAATATCATCGCGGGCGAGGGCGGTGCGCTGTTGGTCAACGACGAACGTTTTTCCGAACGTGCTGAGATCATCCGCGAAAAAGGCACCAACCGCAGCCAGTTTTTTCGCGGCCAGGTGGACAAGTACACCTGGGTGGATGTCGGCTCCTCTTACCTGACCGGTGAAGTTATCGCGGCCTTCCTGTGGGCGCAGATGGAAGAAGCCGAAGTCATCACTGAAAAGCGACTGGCAACCTGGAAGCAATACCATGATGCGCTGGCCCCGCTGGAGGTTGCCGGTGTGCTGCGCCGGCCCATCATTCCCGAGGGATGCCGGCACAACGCTCATATGTACTACATATTGCTGGAGTCTTTGGAGAAACGCAACGAATTGATTAATCACCTGCAAGAGCAAGGTGTGAATACGGTATTTCACTATGTGCCGCTGCACAGCTCTTTAGCTGGAAGGCGGTATGGTCGGGTGAGTGGGACGATGATAAATACTGTATCGATATCAGATCGTTTGCTACGGCTGCCATTGTGGTTAGGGATGAGTAGTGAGATGGTCGATCGTATAGTTGTCCTTATTGAAGATCTGAGATGAAAATTCGGCATTTTATTGAAAAGCTCGAAAAATGCAGAGGGCACCTTGAGGTGATCACGCTTGGTGTGATAGGAATGCA
>JBEKPQ010000150.1:0-7996 GCA_049520575.1 Thermodesulfobacteriota bacterium
GGACCGACGGATATTACGTGGCAACAGTTGGAGAACGATCGAACTGGGATATGGTTAAAAAGTATATCCATAAACAAGGCAAACCTCAGAGCGAATTAATACAACTAAAATTGTTTAACGATAAGATACCCCGCAGCTTGCTGCGGGGAGGTTCATTAATAATTGATTATTAGTAGGGTTTCAAATAAAAACAAGAAAAATATATTCATATTTTAAGGAGTTATTAGGTGGATCTATTCAAAACTGGAAGTTGTTTCGATCAGAAGGATAACTTCAGGCCATTAATATCCTAGGGGATATTTTCTCCCCTCAAGCCGGTTGAATCTATCGAGTTGAGGCGCACTCGGATCCGATCATTCTTTTTAAACCGACCGGGGATGGAAACGGTCAGGTAATTTTCAGTCAGGGCCTTGCTCCATCCTTTTTCCTTAGATGGTTGCAGAACCAGGGCGGAAAAATTTTTTCCCAGGCATTGTTGAATAAATTCTTCTCGCTTTATCCGATCCATGGAACGCACTCTTTGAATACGTTCCTTTTTGATCTTCTCCGGAACCTGATCGGGAAATCCGGCCGCCGGTGTCCCAGGGCGCGGTGAAAAAGGAAAGATATGCAAATAGGATAAAGGGATTTCGGATATGAAACTTAAGGTGTTTTGGAATTGTTTTTCCCCTTCCCCTGGAAACCCGACGATCAGATCGGTTCCGATGGCCGCATGAGGAATTTCCTGATGAACGTTTTGAATTAACCGGCGGTAGAATTCTACAGAATAGGTGCGGTTCATTTTTTGTAAGATAGAGTCGTCTCCGGCCTGCAAAGGGATATGGAGATGAGGACATAAATTGGGAAATTTTTTAAAAAGGTAGAGCAGGGAAAGGATGACCTCCTGGGGTTCCAGGGAACTTAATCGGAAATAGAGATGTGGATGCAGTTCAAGGAGTCTCTTCAAGAGAGAGACCAGGGTAATCGCCGGAGAAAGATCGCTTCCGTATTGCCCCAGGTGGATACCGGTCAAAACCAGTTCTTTAATTCCTTGGCTGTTTAAAAAACCAACCCCTGAAATCACTTCATCCATAGACAGGCTTCTGGATCGCCCCCTGGCCTTAGGCACCAGGCAATAACTGCATCGGGCGTTACACCCATCCTGAATGCGCAAAAAGGCCCTGGTTTTTTCTCCGGGCAAAGGGAAATGCGCTTCCAAGGGTTGGGTCGCTTCAGGAAATAAGATCGTTCGAGCTTGATGGGATTTTTCCGGCGAGCCTATCAGATCTGGAATTTGCAATTTATTGAAATGGCCGATCACATAATCCAATCCCGGGATCTTTTTAAATTCATCGGGAAAGAGCTGGCCAGCACAACCCACAGCCATGACCTTGGATTCGGGATGGTTGCGAACGGCCTGCCTGACCATCTGGGCCGATTGCCTTTGGGCCTCAGCGGTAACGGCACAAGTATTGATGATATAGAGATCGGCTTTTTCTTTGAAGGGCATAGTTTCCCAACCCTGGACTTGAAACTGTTCCGATAAACAGGCGGATTCAAACTGGTTGACTTTGCAGCCCAGGGTGTAAATCGCCATCCTTGGTGGATTAGTCTTTCCAGGTTTCGTCAATCCAGCCTCCTCCCAAGACTTGATCTCCCCAATAGATAACGGCGGCCTGGCCTGGTGTGACCGCTGTTTGCGGATTTTGAAAATGGACCTTTAGCCTTTGGTCACTTCCAATTTTTAATACGGCGCTTGCCGGCTTATGTCGGTAGCGGACCTGGATCAAGACCTCCAGGCCGTCGATTTCAAGCGGACGGCTCAGGAAATGAAAATCGGAAAGGACACAGCCGGAGGATTCCAGATCTTTTTTTGAGCCGATGATCAAACGATTCCGGTCAGGTTCCATGCGGACCACATAATAGGGTTCGGCTGCCGGTAAACCCAGCCCTCTACGTTGGCCGATGGTATAAGCAAATAATCCCTGATGGGTCCCCAGTTTTTCCCCGTCCCTATCCACGATATCACCAGGTCGAATCAGGTCGGGAGGGTTCTGTTTGAGCAAGAACTCCCTGTAGCCCCCCTTAGGGAGGAAACAAATGTCCTGGCTTTCTCCCTTGGGGTTTATTGGTAGGTCAATTTCCCGGGCCAAGGCCCTGACTTTGGCTTTGGTCCAGGTACCCAAGGGAAATAGAATCTGCTTGAGATATTGAGGCATAACCCTATGTAGAAAATAGGATTGTTCCTTCGTTATGTCCAGACCGCGGGCGATGGTCAGACCTTCTCCCCAAAGGGCCGTGCAAATCCTGGCATAATGCCCGGTGGCAAAAAAATCGGCCCCCAAGCTTAAGCCCTTTTGAAACAGCAGGCCGAATTTGATCTCCGGATTGCAAATTACGCAGGGATTAGGGGTCCGCCCCAAAAGATATTCGGAAATAAAATAGTCTACCACTTTTTGATGAAAGATTTCTTTTAAGGACAAAACTTCCAGCCGGATTTTTAGAAATGAGGTGAGCTTTTTCAGCCAAGGTATTTGGGACTCGGGGGAAAAGCCGAAATCGGCATGAAGACCTATAACTTGAAAGCCTTCTTTTTTTAAGAGATAAGCGGATAGGGCGCTGTCAATTCCACCGCTTAAGGCTAAGGCGACTGTTTTCAACGAAATACCAAATAGTAGGATTCAAGGGGTCAAGAATTCAATGGGAAGGCCTGGAAGTTAACATCCTTGAATCCTTAATTTTTAGGCAAATTTTTTAAAAACCTTTTCAAATCCGGCCAGGGATTTCTCGATGGTGGCATCAGGGACACAATAAGCAATACGAAAATAGCCCGGCGTACCGAAGCCCACACCCGGCGCAGTTAAGATCAATTCTTCTTGAAGGGCTTGGACAAAGGCCACGTCATCCGGGATTGGGGAGCGGGGAAAGAGATAAAAAGCCCCTTCCGGTTTGGTGAGGTTATAGCCTATCCGGGACAAACCTTCACAGAAAATATCCCGCTTTTTTTGATAGAGTTTGACGTCCACGGTCAGACCTTGAACAGCCGGAAGGAGCCGCTGCATCAAAGCCGGTGCATTGACAAAGCCCAGAGTACGGTTGGTAAAGTTGGCAGCGGCCATCAATTCTTCCTTCTCTGCTGCCTGGGGATGGACCGCCAGATAGCCGATACGCTCTCCCGGCAGGGAAAGATCCTTGGAATAGGAGGTGACGCTGATACTTTGCCGATAAGCCTGAAAGATGCTGGGGACCTGAAGTTGATCATAAACGATCTTCCGGTAGGGTTCATCACTGATCAGATAAATCACCTGTCTTTTTTCCCGTTCGTATCGATTCAAAAGGTCTCCCAACTGTTTGAGTGACTTTTCATCATAAACCTTACCGGTGGGATTGTTGGGAGAGTTGATTAATACGGCTTTGGTTTTGGGAGTCAGGGCTTGCTTGATGGCCTTCAGGTCAAGAGAAAAGTCCGCCTTGGTAGGAACGATCTTGGGGACTGCCTGGACATTATCGGCATAAAAAAGATATTCGACGAAATAAGGAGACAAAACGATCAATTCGTCTCCCGGTTCCATCAAGGCCTTTAAGACCGCATTAAGAGCGCCGGCCGCCCCACAGGTCATGATTACATCCTGGTCGGTAAATGGCAAGACGTGTTCCTTCGATAGGAAATCAGCCACGGCCTTGCGGGTTTCCGGGTATCCGGCATTGGGCATATAGCCGTGAAGTCCAGTTAGTGGCTGGTTTAGGATTTGAATCAAGGTCTGGTTTACTTCAGGGGGTGGTTCCAGATTGGGGTTCCCCAGGCTGAAATCAAAGACATTCTCGGCTCCATGCTGGGCCTTGAGCAGGGCACCCTGTTCGAACATTTTTCGTATCCAGGAACCTTTTTCCATATAGTTTTTTATTTTTTGTGCAATGGCCATTTTTTTCTCCTAACACACGGTTAATAAAATTGTAATTTTCAAACTAACATAATCTTAGGTCAGGGTAAAGCCCAAAAATGAACCATGACGGCTTTATAAAAAGTCCACCTGCTGTGTTACACTGCGCCCTTCTTCATTGCGACGTACTGATATGTACGCCTCATTCCTCAGGGCTTGTGCGCCTTGCATCTGGAGCTTTTTACTTTGCCGTCTATATGATGATTTTTAAGAATCCGCCAACCATGACTTGACAAAAAAAGGGGTGCATGCCATAACTGATTTGAAAATACTAACCAAAGAGATTTAAAATTTTATTCTTCAATCAGATCCGTCGGAGATGAAGGGTTGATTTAGTCTCATCGTCAGGTGTTGGATACTAAATTTATATCAAGTATCCAGTATCAGTTTTTGGTTTTATCCAATATGGCTCCGTAAGACCTGTTAACCCGAGATGATAAAAATTTAGACCTAAATTGAGCGATTGGTCATAGGAGGGCCGATGAAAAAAATACTGGTCACCGGAGGGGCCGGATTTATTGGAAGTCATCTTTGTGAAACCTTGTTGAAACAGGGCCATGATGTGGTCTGCGTGGACAATTTTTTTACCGGGTCGAAAAAAAATATCCTACATCTGAGAAACAATCCCCATTTTGAGATCGTGCGACACGACCTCATCAATCCTATCACCCTGGAAGTGGACGTGATCTACAACCTGGCCTGCCCTGCATCTCCGGTCCATTATCAATTCAATCCGGTCAAGACTGTCAAGACCAATGTCATGGGGACTATAAATATGCTCGGTCTGGCCAAACGGGTCAAGGCCCGAATACTCCAAGCTTCGACCTCGGAAGTGTATGGCGACCCTTCGGTACATCCCCAAAAGGAAACCTATTGGGGAAATGTCAATTGTATCGGACCTCGGGCCTGTTATGATGAGGGGAAACGTGTAGCGGAAACCCTGATGATGGACTACCATCGTCAGCATAAGGTGGATATCCGCATTGCGCGCATCTTCAATACCTATGGACCCAGGATGGCCGTTAATGACGGCCGGGTGGTCAGTAATTTTATAGTTCAAGCCCTTCGTGGTGAGTCCTTGACCGTTTACGGCCAAGGACAACAGACCCGGTCTTTTTGCTTTATTTCCGATCTGGTTCGGGGCCTGATCGCCATGATGGAACAAGACGACACTATCGGACCGGTTAATTTGGGTAATCCCAAAGAATTTACCATCCTTGCTTTGGCCGAAAAAGTGAAAGCCATGACCGGTTCAAAATCCTCGATCATTTTTAATCCTCTGCCGCAAGACGATCCTGTCCAACGAAAACCGGACATAAAACTGGCTAAAAAATATCTGAAGTGGGGGCCTCGAGTGGAATTAGATGAAGGGCTTCGCCAGACTATCGATTATTTCCGCGGCCAGGTCATTTGAAAAAAAATAACCCTCTCATCTTTTTTATCTTCATTTTTTGCCTATTCATCTGCTTATCCCCAAGGACAATCCTTTCCGCCGATTCGGTTCGGGTGACCAGGGTGATCGATGGGGACACCATTATCCTTTCCGACGGGCAACATGTTCGGTACTTGGGGATTGACGCCCCGGAAAGAGCAGGGAAAGGTCCGGCCGAGTTTTTGGCCCAAGAGTCCACCCAATTCAATCGCCGTCTGGTTTTGAAAAAAGAAGTCCGGTTGGAGTTTGGCCAGGAAAAGCGAGATAGATATGACCGGCTATTGGCTTATGTCTTTCTGGATAATGGGTTGTTCGTCAACGGGGAACTGGTCAAGCAAGGATTGGCCCATGTCCTGTATCATGGGCCCCGAATGGAGCGATTCGATGAATTGCTTAAGTTACAGAGAGAGGCGATTCAGGATTCCCGGGGAATATGGGCCAAAGCCCTTAAAGAGAGCGAGGACAGCTATCGAGGACAGGTCCATACCCGGAGGTTTCATCGTCTGGACTGTCCCTTTGGGAAAAATATCGCCCCTAAAAATTTGATCCTGGTCCAAACCAAAAAAGAGGCTTATTGGCAAGGATTCAGCCCTTGCCGAAACTGCAAGCCGTAAAGGAAATATTTAAAGGATTCCAGGATTCAGGGGGTCAAGGATTCGAGAAAGAGCCTTTGAAATTTAAGAAGCAAAATCCTTGACCCCCATTATTACATCAACTCAGATATTCTATTCAGATATTCTATGCGCCCATGAATAATCTCTTGGGATTGTCCACCATCATAATTTTAATTTGTTCATCGGTTATGCCCTGGGCTTTGAGGGCCGGGATAACATCCTTGGAGATATGGTCGATGCGCCAGTTGGCAAAGCCCGGAGCCGCTTCCTTTGGCCAAACGTAGGGACGGCCCAACCAGTTCACCGTGTCGTGGGAGATCATGATCTTCTCGGTAAAGCCTAATTTACATAAATCAGCCACATTCTTAACGTTGACCTCCGTGGGAGTGATGACGTCCAGCCCGATCCGGTCGAAGGCAATGTAGACGCCCTTGGCCAGAATGGCCTTGTGATATTCGATATCCTTGGAATTGGAGACGTGGCCGATCATAATCTTCTTAGGGTCGCCCCCCTCTTTAAGAAGGAATTCGGCCTGGGCCACTCCAGGAAGCGGGCCTTCGGTGTGGGTGATGATCGGCACTCCGGTGGCCATCTGGGCAACTACTGCGGCCTTATGCATATTTTCTTCATGGGGGGTCATTTTGGGACTGGTGGCGACTTTGAGGACTCCAGCCCTCATACCGCTCTTTCCAATGCCCTGGGTGATCTCTCGAACAAAGATCTCGGACATCATCTTGGAAAGGTCTACGCCAGTCCAGGCCCTGGTCGTGAAATAGGCCGGGGCTCCTTCTGAATTGGTATATAACCCCGTGGAGCAGATGATGTTAAGCCCCGTTTTTTTGGCCAGGGCTATATACAATTCCGGATGACGCCCACAGTCATTGGGTGTGGCATCGACCACGGTCTTAATGCCGTAACTCTGGGCGGTTTTTATCTCCCCGAGATCGGCTTTTAGATACTTCTCAAAGTCAAAAGGAGCAATGGTATCATCGGCATACCAGCCCGGATAGCCGAAGACGAAATGTTCATGCATCAGGGTGGTCCCCAACTTGTCCGGGGAGATAGGTCCCCGGGCGGTGTTGATCATCCCCTGCTTAAAGGGCTTGATAGTCACCTTTTTGGAAGCGGCCTCGCCAGTGATAGCAGGAACCCCGGTTAAGGTTGCGGCTGCCCCTAAGGCGGCAGAGATCTTTAGAAAATTCCTTCGACTAACTCCAGATTCTTCCACTTTCTTCTTTTTCATGGCATCCTCCTAAGTTTTTTGTTTTTAGATTTTTTTTATCTTGACCTCTATATATGTATTTTTCCTCATATGAAGTGTCGAAGCACTTACGATTTTGATACATGCCATTCTTCCAGATTTTAATATATTGTGCGACGGCTATTTAGACTTTCTTTTTTGTTGAGCCCGGCATACGACCTGAAAATATTGACCGCGTCAGACTCTTCGTGCCTTGGTGAAGTCTCATGACGCATTTCCAGGTAATCTCGTACTGCTTTTTTTAAAATATGACTGAATATAATAAAAACCCCACCTCTCTTCGAGAAATGGGGTTTTTTATTTCTACATTGATTCTCCTCTATCAAAAGGTGTCCAACAATAGAAGATAACAGAAAACAGCTATTTTGCGATATTTTCTACACTTTGATCATCAAAAAGTCAATAATTAAAAAAAGTGCCATTTAAAATTCAAAAGTGCCTATCTAAAAAGCCATCCTTTGGAGAAAATGGAGGTTTCAGAGCATAGTCCAGATCCACAAACATTTACCGACGAACAGGTAAGGGAAGTAATGCAACGGTATGTAAATCGACAAGTAGACAGAAAACATCTCGAGGAATTTCTTGGCATCAAAAAAAGTATTTTGATTTTCATAAAAAAAAAGAAAACACTTGTGCGCTTTTAAATTTTAGCTAACATAATTGGCATATAATAATCTTCGGCCTATCCATAATCTACAGGACTTTTCCATAAAGAGTCTTTAGACACCTCGGATCGATCCAATTCCTATTGCCATTGTAGAAACTGGAT
>JBEKPQ010000151.1:0-7920 GCA_049520575.1 Thermodesulfobacteriota bacterium
AAAGATACCCGTTTCCCTTCATGGATAAAAACAGACCTGATCACGGGGAACCCAAAAAGAATATCCTATTGGAACCCCTATCCCCTGCCGACCGCAAACCGGTTATTGATATTGTCAATTACTATATCGAAAACAGTTTTGCCGCCTATCCTGAACATAAAGTATCCTATGATTTTTTCGATCTTTTATTAAAAATGACTGAAGGATATCCGGCCTTAGTAGTCAAAGAGGAAAGAATGGAGGTTGTGGGTTTTGGAATGCTTCACGCCTATCATCCTTTACCTGTTTTTTCAAAAACGGCGGAAATATCGTACGTTATAAAACCGGATTGGATTAATAAGGGTATCGGGAAAAGGATACTTAAACACCTTACCCAAAAGGCCGAAGAGAAAGGCATTACTTCCCTCTTGGCGAGCATATCCTCCCTGCACAAACTGAGTATCCATTTTCATAAGAAGAACGGATTTAGGGAATGCGGACGGTTTGAAAAGATCGGAGAGAAAAAGGGGCAAGTCTTTGATGTAATCTATATGCAAAAAAACCTCTAACCTTCCTTATTCCAGTTCCATTCTGCTATTGACTACCGTCCCAAATTTACTTGAAATCTAACTATTTCTGGACAAAACAGGAAAAATTTATTATAAGGATTTTATGAATATTCAAGCCTTAAAGGGTTTTAAAGACATTCTGCCCGGTGAAGCGGAGAAATGGGTCTTTATGGAAGAAACAGCCCGACGATTTTTCCGGACCTTCGGCTTTTCTGAAATCAGGACCCCGGTCCTGGAAAAAACCGAGCTCTTTGTCCGTTCCATCGGGTCTTATACCGATATTGTCGAAAAGGAAATGTACACCTTCGTTGACCGGAGCGGGGATTCAATCACCTTACGCCCTGAGGCAACGGCCTCTGTGCTGCGGGCCTTTATCGAACATAATCTCCAGGGGCAACAGCCGATCCACAAGCTTTTTTCAATCGGACCCATGTTTCGCCATGAACGGCCGCAAAAAGGACGACTGCGGCAGTTCCATCAAATCAATGCCGAATATATAGGAACCGACAGCCCGTTTGCCGATGCGGAGCTGATTTATCTTTTGATGCAAATCCTGGATCACCTGGGGCTTCAGGAAACCCGCCTGCGAATCAATTCCCTGGGCTGCCCGGTTTGTCGGCCCTCTTTCACCTCGGCCCTGCAGGAGTTTCTGGAGAACAACAAATCGGTTTTATGCCCTGACTGTCAACGCCGGATGGGGACCAATTCCTTACGGGTATTTGACTGCAAGGTGGAACGTTGTCAGGAAGTTTTAGTAACAGCTCCGACCATCACGGCTTTTAATTGCCCGGAATGTCAAACCCATTTTGCTCAAGTGCAGGAACTCATCTCCCGGCTTCACATTCCATCCCATTTGGATCCCAGACTGGTCAGGGGACTGGATTATTACTGCCGGACTACCTTTGAGGTCAGTGCCGGCCATCTTGGGGCCCAGGATGCCGTAGCCGGCGGCGGGCGTTATGACGGTCTGCTTCAACTGTTGGGGGGACCTGATCTGCCGGCTATCGGTTTTGCCATTGGTCTGGAAAGAGCGGCGCTGCTGTTATCTTCTCAGGAAGAATGGCGAAGCCGGCCTTTCGTTTTTCTTATCCCTTTAGGAGCAGAGGCCCGTGATAAGGCTTTTGATTTATTAACGACCCTTATAAAAAAGGAAATCCCGGCCGTCATGGATTATGAAGATAAAAGTTTGAAAAGCCGCCTCAAACGGGCTGATAAGGCCAAAAGTCACTATGCGGCCATCCTGGGAAGCGAAGAGCTGAATAAGGACCAGATCTTGATCCGCAACTTGAATACTCAGAGTCAGGGAGAAATTCCGATTCCACAATTTTTAGATTATTTTTTGGAAAGATATTCCGAAACAAAAGGATTCAAGGGATCAAGGGGCCAAGGATTCGAGTGAAAGGCTTGGAAATTAAAACCCTCGAACGTCTCGGCTGAGCTCGTCGCAGGCCCTGGAATCCTGGAATCCATGAATCCTATTTTTTTTAAAAGGAGAACTCATTGACTGAAACCAAACCAATCGGGCAACGGACCCACGACTGTGGGACTCTGACTGCCCAGGATATCGGTCGGTTCGTGACCTTGGCCGGATGGGTGGATACCCGTCGTGACCATGGAGGGCTTATTTTTATCGACCTCCGGGACCGGGCCGGCATCACCCAGGTTGTATTCAATCCGGAGATCAACAGCGCAGTTCATCAATCGGCCCATCAACTTCGCAGCGAATATGTCATCAACATACACGGAAAAGTCCGGTCCCGGCCCGAAGGCATGGCCAATCCCAATCTGAAAACCGGGGAAATTGAGGTCCTGGTGGATGAATATCAATTATTGAATACTTCCAAGACCCCGCCCTTTACCCTGGAAGACACGGCCGAAGTCTCAGAGGCCGTCCGTCTGCGCTATCGTTATCTCGACCTTCGCCGTCCGAGCCTGCAGAAAAATTTTTTTATCCGTCACCAGGTCATTCAGTTCATCCGGAATTTCCTGAACCAAAAAGGGTTCTGTGATGTGGAAACCCCTTTCCTGACCAAAAGCACACCGGAAGGGGCCAGGGACTATTTGGTTCCCAGCCGGGTCCAACAGGGGAAGTTCTTCGCCCTGCCCCAGTCCCCTCAGCTTTTTAAACAGCTCCTGATGGTGGCAGGTTTTGACCGTTATTATCAGGTAGTCCGCTGCTTCCGGGATGAAGACCTTCGTGCCGATCGGCAGCCAGAATTCACCCAGTTGGATATGGAGTTGTCCTTTGTTTCTGAAGATGACATTTATGATTTAATTGAAGAACTTATATGCCAATTGTTCAAGAAGATTCTTGAAATTGAAATTCCTCGACCTTTCCGTCGACTGACCTATGAAGAGGCCATGAATCGCTACGGGACCGACCGTCCGGACCTGAGGTTCGGGCTGGAAATTATTGATCTGACCGACCTGGTCAAGCAGTCAAAGGTCAAGGTCTTTGTCGAAGCCGCCCAGAAGGGAGGCTGCGTCAAGGCCATCAGGGTCCCTGACGGGACCGCCTTTTCCCGCAAGGATTTGGATGACCTGGCCGGCCTGGCCCAAGAATGGGGGGCCAAGGGCTTGGCCTGGGCCAAAATCAATCCAGAAGGATGGCAGTCTCCCTTGGCCAAATTTTTTACAGAAGAAGAACGCAAGGCCATAGACCGGACCGTGGAAGCCCGGCCTGGTGATCTGATTATTTTCCAGGCCGATGTCCCTTCTGTGGTCCATGAAGTCCTGGGTAAGATCCGTCTTCATCTCGGGGCACAGCTTCCCTTGCCCCAAAATCAGTTTGAATTTACCTGGGTTCTTCAATTCCCCCTTCTGGAATATCGGCCGGAAGAAGGCCGCTATGGAGCGGTGCATCACCCTTTCACCTCCCCTTTGAAGGAAGACCTCCCTCTTCTGAAATCACAGCCGGAGAAGGTCCGTTCCCGCGCCTATGATCTGGTCCTGAATGGCAATGAAATCGGCGGCGGCAGTATCCGGATCCATCAAAGAATTCTGCAGGAGCAGATCTTTAAAGTCCTTAAAATTTCCGCGGAAGAGGCGGAAGAAAAGTTTGGCTTTCTTCTGGAGGCCCTGGAAATGGGCGCCCCGCCACATGGGGGAATTGCTTTTGGATTGGACCGCTTGATTATGCTCATGACCGGCGCCCCATCTTTAAGAGAGGTCATTGCCTTTCCCAAAACCCAAAAGGCGGTCTGCCCCATGACCAACGCCCCCACCAGTATCAGCAGGATTCAGTTGAATGAGTTGGGGTTAAGGTTGGACATCAAGAAATAATGAAAAGACGTTCGACGTTCGTCGTTGAGCGCTCGGCGAAAAAGAAAAGGGGATTTAAGTTTTATCATCGACGAACGACGAACACTTAACGCCGAACGGTAGGGAGGTAATTATGGCCCGCTGGAACCCGAATAAAAAAGTCCTGGATCATGAGCATAGCCGCTTTTGGAGCTATGAATTGAAGGACATTCCCGAACCCAACCTGCAGCGGGATATCTTTCCCTATGAGGAGATCTCCCGCATCGATTTTGATCACAAGATCTTACCTATCGACCCCTGTGAAGAATTTTGGATCACCGACACCACCTTTCGGGACGGCCAGCAGGCCCGCCCCCCCTATACCCTGGAACAGGTCCTGAAAATCTTTGATTTTCTCCATCGACTGGGAGGCCCTTATGGGGTCATCCGCCAAACCGAATTCTTTCTTTATAGTAAAAGGGACAAAGAAGCTCTACGCAAATGTCAGGAAAGGAATTATCCCTATCCGGAAATCACCGGCTGGATCCGGGCCCATCCGGACGACCTGAAACTGGTCAAAGAGATGGGACTCTCAGAAACCGGAATACTCACGTCGGTCTCCGATTACCATATTTTTTACAAGTTGAATTGGACCCGGTCACAGGCCTTCAAACAATATATTGCCATCGTGCAAAAGGCCCTGGATCTGGGCATTGTCCCCCGCTGTCATTTTGAAGATATCACCAAAGCCGACATTTACGGCTTCTGCGTGCCGTTGGCCAGGGAACTGATGAAACTTCGGGAGTCCTCGGGGATCGACATCAAAATTCGTCTCTGTGATACCCTGGGCTATGGAGTCACTTATCCCGGGGCGGCCCTGCCCCGCAGTGTGCCCAAATTGGTCCGGGCCATAATCGACGACGCCGGGGTCCCCGGCCGTCTTCTGGAATGGCACGGTCACAACGACTTTCATAAAGGATTTATCAACGCCACCACCTCCTGGCTTTATGGTTGTGCGGCCGTCAACGGCGCTCTGCTCGGTTTTGGGGAACGCACCGGGAATACGCCGATTGAGGGTCTGCTGATCGAATATATCAGTCTCGTGGGGCAGGATAACGGGATCGACACCCAGGCCATCACCGAGATGGCCGAGTATATTGAAAAAGAACTCCATTATGCCATACCGGCCAATTTTCCCTTTGTCGGCGGGGATTTTAATGCCACCAGTGCCGGAATCCATGTCGACGGCCTGATCAAGAATGAAGAAATCTATAACATCTTCGATACTCAAAAAATTCTGGGCCGTCCAATCAGCATTATCATTACCGATAAATCAGGCCTGGCCGGGGTTGTCCACTGGTTAAATAAGCGGCTGGACCTTGTCGGCCAAAGGGCCTTGGACAAACAACACCCCGGAGTGATAAAAATTTACAAATGGGTTATGAAACAATATGAAGAAGGCAGGACCACTTCCATATCCGCCCAGGAAATGGAGAGGATCAGCCGAAAATACCTCCCCGAATTTTTTGTCTCTGAGTTTGACGAGCTGAAACAAAAGGCCTACCACCTGGCCTTTCATATCGTTGAAGAAATTCTGCAACGGGAAGAAATTCGGAGTATGGACCCGGCCCTTCAGGAACCGATCATGGAAAACTTTATCGAGCTCAATCCCTTTATCCAGTTTATATACGTCACCAATATGGAAGGGAAAAAGATCACCAAAAATATCACCCGGATTGTAGACCGGGCTAAATATCAGGTCTTCAAATTGGACGAAGACTTTTCCGACCGATCTTGGTTCACTCTTCCTGTCAATGATGGGAAGATTCACATTACCGACTTTTATACTTCAAAGATCACCGGTGCCTTGTGTATCACCGTTTCCGGGCCGATTCGAAACCATGAAAATGAGATCCGGGGGGTCCTGGGCCTTGACATCAAATTCGAGGACCTGGCCAAGATGGATCAGGATGGAGAAATATAGGTCTTTCGCCTCTAAAGCTTTAGGCTTGACAAAATTTTTTATACTTATTAAATAGTTCACTACCGATAGTTTTGTAAAAAGCCCCCTCAGAGTCTTTAAGTTGCGGGATAGACTCCAGCCGGAATCCTGGATGATGGGGATAATCCCCGACACCTATTCCGGACTTGAACCGGAGTTCGCCGGGTTAATGACCTGGGTGACTTTTTACGAGTTGGCCAACTAATAAATTATTAGAGAATAAGGAGGAGTTATCGTGGCAGAGATTTTGGCACCTATGGCCGGTAAGATTATTGAAATAAAAGTGAATGTAGGCGATTCGGTTAAGGAAGACGATGAAGTGGCTGTTATTGAGGCCATGAAAATGGAAATGCCGATTATGGCTTACTCTGATGGAAAGGTAAAGGAAATCAAGGTGGCCAAAGGGGATTCCGTCGAGGCCGATCAGGTCTTGATGATTATTGAATAAATATCTACAGAGGATTCAAGGAGTCCAAGGTCAAGGATTCAATGGGAAGGCTTAGAAGTTATAACCCTTGAACCCTATTTTCGTATTAAAGGAATCGAATGACCACTGCAGACCGGATTAAGGAATTGATCGCCCGAAACGCCCAGGCTGAAATGGGCGGCGGACAGGATAAAATCGACAGTCAGCATCAAAAAGGCAAGCTGACGGCCCGGGAACGGATCGATTATCTTCTGGATCAAGGCACCTTTGCGGAAATGGATAAATTTGTGGTCCATCGCTGTTATGATTTCGGCATGGAAAAACAAAAATTTTTCGGCGACGGGGTGGTGACCGGGTACGGGCGGATCAACGGTCGTCTGGTTTATGTCTTTTCCCAGGACTTTACGGTCTTCGGAGGGAGCCTAAGCGGTGCTTTTGGAGAAAAGATCTGCAAGATTATGGACATGGCCATACGGAACGGGGCCCCGGTTATCGGACTGAATGACTCCGGAGGGGCACGCATTCAGGAAGGTGTCGGAAGCCTTGGGGCTTACGGTGAAATCTTCAGAAGAAATGTCAGAAGCTCCGGAGTGATCCCCCAGATATCGGCCGTCATGGGACCGTGCGCCGGCGGTGCGGTTTATTCCCCGGCCATCACCGATTTTATCATCATGGTTGAAAAGACCAGCCACATGTTCATCACCGGTCCCCAGGTCATTAAGGCCAACACCCATGAAGATGTCGATCCGGAAGCCCTGGGTGGAGCGGTTAGGCATAACAACACCAGCGGAGTGGCCCATTTCTCGGCCAAAGACGACAAGAACGCCTTGGATTTAATCAAGGAACTTTTATCCTTCCTTCCGCAAAATTGCAATGAATCCCCTCTTCAAACTGAACCCAATGATGATCCCGACCGTATCGATATGGCCCTTCGAACCATCATTCCCGACAATCCGCGCATCCCCTATGATATGAAAAAGATCATCCTCTCTATTGTGGATGATCATCACTTTTTTGAGGTCCAGAAATTATATGCCCAGAATATGATTATCGGCTTTGCTCGGATGAACGGGATACCGGTCGGGATTGTCGCTAACCAGCCCCGGGCCCTGGCCGGATGTCTGGACATCAATGCCTCGGATAAATGCGCCCGGTTTGTCCGCTTTTGCGACTGTTTTAATATCCCGATCATCACCTTGGTCGATGTCCCCGGTTTTCTGCCGGGTGTGGCCCAAGAGTACGGCGGGATTATCCGCCACGGGGCCAAGGTCATTTACGCTTATTGTGACGCCTCTGTTCCCAAGGTGACTGTCATCACCCGCAAGGCTTATGGTGGGGCTTACGATGTGATGGGCAGCAAACACCACGGAGGAGACATCAATTTTGCCTATCCCACAGCCGAGATCGCCGTTATGGGTCCGGAAGGGGCGGTCCCTATCGTCTTCCGCAATCAACTGAACAATTCCATTAATCCGGAAAAAACGCGTCAGGAATTGGTTGATGACTATCGGCAGACCTTTGCCAGCCCTTACAAAGCGGCCGAATTAGGATATATAGACGAAATCATACTTCCCGAATACACCCGCCCCAAATTGATCCGTGCCCTGGAATCCCTGAAAACCAAGGTGGATGTGCATCGCCTTCCCCGTAGGCATGGTAATATACCTTTATAAAAGTTACGAGTTTCGGGTTACGCGTTTCGA